>JBFHHS010000137.1:0-7564 GCA_041596895.1 Crocinitomicaceae bacterium
AGATGAATCAGTATATTCGGAACTACCAGGTTGTTGCCAGTATGATAGACCTTAATTAACTTCAAATTAATATAGACCATTTGTAGCTCGCTTTATTTCCGACAAGCTACAAATGGCTTATATTAATCCATTACTGTTCTTCTAATTTCTGTATAACGTGCAACTAAATGATTGAACAACAAAACCAAGAGTAGCAAAGAAGTCTGCTCCAACAAAAATATCGCAACCAAAAAAGAAAACAGCTAGAGAATTAGCCTACGAGAGAGCAAACAAGGTGGAACGAATTTCGGACGATTTGAGAATGATAAAGCGTTTCGTTTTGATGCATGATAAGGTTAAAACACAGAATCAAATTCGACTGTTTATTAGCGCACTTCAAAAAGCAATTGCCGAAAAACGTATTCGTAAAACATCAGAATTTGCAAAGGAAATAAACGACATACAAGATTATCTAATCAAACTACATGGACGTTTCCAAACAGCAAACGAAAAGATCCATGTTACAATTGGAGACAAAAAGAGAAGCCATTATTTAACCTTAGTGGGGAAACAAGCTGAATTACGTTCGGTTAAGTTCATTAAAAGCTATATTAACTTACAAGGTAAAGCAATACCAAACGTAAAGGCTAAAAACCTATATAACCGTATTGCGAATGCAATAAACAATGGGAAATTATCAAAGAAAGATCGCTACTTCAATGAAGTAGATCAAATAATGTCCACCCTAAAATCATTCGTTAAAAAGAATGTTGAAGAAGGTGAACTGGTGGTATCATCAAAAGAGTTGAATGGATTACAAGGAATAGTTGCAGGGTGTGCGTGTGACGAACTTCAAGGCATAAATTCTACTCCAAGAAATACCATCATGAGCAGTACCGATATTGTAAACTTAGAATTCGAGAAGCTAGGTTTTCAAGGTAAATGGCTCAACCTGATTGGTGATCCGTCAAGTGGATTTACAGCAATGATATTTGGCAAGCCTAAAATGGGTAAGTCATATCTAGCAGTAGATTTTGCAGGGTACTTGGCGAGAAACCACGGGACAGTATTATATGTAGCTCGTGAAGAGGGAATTGACGATACACTACAACAAAAACTAAAGGATAAGAATGTAGCGCATCCAGATCTTTATGTTGGGGATTTTCTACCCGAAGATTTAGGAGCTTATGATTTTGTCTTTTTAGATAGCGTTAACAAACTCAGGTTATCTCCTGAAGAACTAGATGCTTTTAAAAAGGAATACCCAGAAACATCTTTTATCTACATATTTCAAACTACCAAACTTGGGAATTTCAGAGGGGGCAATGAATTTCAACATGATGTAGATGTAGTTATTGAGGTAGCAGAAAAAGGTAAAGCAATACAATTTGGCAGGTTTAATCAAGGAGGAGCGATTGACATATTCGGTCGCTAGTCGAGAATCGACAAGTATTAACTCTAAAAATTAAACAAGATGAAAAAGAAGAATAAAATAGCATTAGTGCTTAGTGGTGGCGGTTTTAATGGCGCATTTCAATTAGGTGCAATCAATTATATCAATGAGAATTGGAAAAAAATAACTGGTTCAAATCAACCTATAAAGTTTGATATTATTGCAGGTGTGAGTACTGGAGCATTGAATGGATCTATGCTTGCAATGGGTAAGTTGGATTTGCTAAATGATCTTTGGATTCATCAAATTGGTAAAAATGGAGTAACAGAAATCTATACTTCTGATTTTATTGACACTTCTAGTAAGTCAGATAAAGTCCAATTAAAATTGGATTTGAAATCAGCAGCCAAAAAGCTCATTCCTGAACTTGATATTAAACTGAATTTCTTTAAAAAGCTAGGATTGATTTTCTCAAAGAATAAGAGAAAACAGATAATGAAAGAGATGTTAAAAGATATTGAATCAGGTATTAAAAACAGTTTACCCAAAATCCGAAGTATTGCCGATAACACACCATTAAAGAAGAAATTGGAAAAATACTTGGATCGTTCTCAAATTAGAGACACCGATTTTATTTGCGGTTTTGTCTCATTGGATTCAGGTAAGTATCATAGTGTAATGCACAATGATTTTTCATCAGAAAAAGACTTTATCAATGGTGTTTTAGCTTCTACGGCTATACCTATGATTTGGAATCCAGTTGATAGTATTCGTTTTGTAACTGAAAACGGAACGGTCAACAGTCTAAGTAATGTAGATGGTGGAGTTAGAAACGTTTCTCCTTTAGGAGACGTGATTAAACTCATCAATAAAGATCCTGAATCACATTATAAAATCATCATTATCAATTGTAATAGTGGAGAAGCAAAAAAGAAAAACTTTGCTAAAAAATCTATTGCTGCCATTGCTGCACGCTCATTATATGAAATCGCAGTAACGGAAGTCTTTAACAATGATGTGGATCACTTTGTTAAAATCAACAACTTGATCAAACAAGCTGAAGCATGGGACAATGAAATTGTTTTCTATTCAAACAATAAGGAAGCTTTAAAGTCTTTTGATGCTGTGATTATCAACCCTCACAAGGATATTGAAATGGGTAGTTCATTGGTTGCAAATGAGCAATTAATCAATCATAGAATGCTTCACGGAGCTGCAATGGCAAGAATTGCCTTTGAAAATAATCTTTTCCACAATGAGTAAGTTCCCCAAACATAGGGTGCAGAAAGCAAAGGAAAAGCTAAGAGAAATACTGAGTTATGAGAAATTAAAAACCAAAGCTAAGTATAGGGATCTTACTAAGGAACAGTATTTTGTGTTAATTAATAATTTGGAAAAAATCTCATTTCTGATATTGGAGACCTATTTTAGTGGAAACGATGAAAGAATATGAGCAATTTAGAGCTATTCAAGTCCTTTGCATCAAAAAAGGATGACCAAATACAGATAGGGAATAACGCTGTGATATACACAAGAGTATCCCACCATTCACAAGAAGACAACACAAGTTTAGAATCACAAAAAAAATACTGTGAGAAATTTGCAGAAAGACGAGGCTTAAATGTAGTTGAGTATTTCGGAGGCACTTACGAATCTGCTAAAACAGATGATCGTAAGGAGTTCAACCGAATGCTTAGCTATGTCAAACGTTCTAAGAATATTACGTATGTAGTAGTATATTCTTATGAGCGTTTTTCTCGTTCTGGGATCAACGGTGCTTCCATAGCAGATGATCTACTTAAAAAATACAAGGTAATAACACTTGCCGTTACCCAAGAACTAGATCCAACTACACCATCAGGATCATTCCAACAAAAGATTTTATTTCTATTCGGTCAAATGGATAACGAATTACGTAGAGATAAAACCGTAACAGGAATGACTGAATTATTATCTAAAGGCTATTACGTACATTCTGTACCAAGAGGTTATACAAATCTCAACAAAGGATCTAAAGCTGTTAATCAAGAAATAGTAGTAAACTCTGAAGGTTCTCTTATCCGAAAGGCTTTTCAATGGAAAGCAGATAAGAATATGTCTGTGGCTGCAATCTCTAGGAAGCTATCTAAACTCGGTTTAGACCTGAATGAGCGAAGATTACTTGAAATCTTTAAAAACCCTTTCTATTGCGGTTTAATTGTAAGCAAGATGCTCCCTGGTAAAGTTATCCAAGGTCATCATGAGCCTATGGTCAGTCAAAAACTCTTTTTGAAGATCAATAACATTACCGCTGAAAAGCGAAATCATCCAGAAACTCATAATTTGAATGACGATAACATGCCTTTAAAGCGTTTTATGAAGTGTGGTGTATGCGATACTCCTATGACTGGCTTCTTGGTTAAGAAAAAAGGACTGTACTATTACAGATGTCGTAAAAAAGGATGTAAGAACGTTAAAAGTGCCAAAGCTTTGCACGAAGAGTTTGAAGCAATGATTGGAGCATTTAAAATTGACGATACCTATATGGATGAAGTTAAAGAAGCTGTGGAGATTGTTTTGGAAACTGTTTTTGAAGAACAGAATGAAAACAAGAAGTTGATTGAAAATAAATTGAATGAAGTAATAAGAAACATTGATAGCATTGATGAGCGTTATGCAATTGGTAAAATCAATGATGATTTATACAATAAATTCACGTCAAAATATAGCGCACAAAAGATTCAATTATTACAAGATTTAGAGGATTTGTCAAAAACGAGTTCAAACCTTAAAAAAGTGACTGATTTTACGGTTAAAATGTGTTCTAAGCCCTTGTTATGGTGGAAAAGTAGCAGAATGGTAGATAAAGCAATTCTTCAACTTTTCATCTTTCCGAAAGGAATTATCTATAATCGAGAAATAGGTAGAGTTCAAACCTTTGAAATAAATTCTTTCTTCTCTCTAATCTCAGAGGTAGCAAGGCTTGTAGCAAAAATAAAAAAAGGGGATTCGATCAATTTTGATCAAATCCCCGCTTTGGTGACCCCGTCAAGATTCAAACTTGAAACCTCTACAGCCGTAATGTAGTGCTCTATTCAGTTGAGCTACGGGGCCAATTGCGAGTGCAAATATAAGTCGTTTTTTTCTTTTGGCAATAACTACAACGAATTAATTGTAGTTTTTTTTGATCAATCTGCATTAAGCGATAAAAATCAATCTTTTAGCCTTTGTTAAAATCGCTTATTCAACAATCTCTGCGGTAATTCCGCGATCTAACAATGCTGTGCACATCGGTTCTAGTTCTGCGTAATCGCCACTTTTAACGTGACATTTTCCTTTATAATGTACTAACCAAGTACATTGTTCTGCTTGAATCGGCGTATGTTTCACTACTTTTATGAGTGAATCAATCACGTGATCAAATGAATTAAAATCATCATTAATCACAATTAAGCCTTTTTTAGCTACCCCTTTTACTACTACCTCTTCCTCTATCGCTGTTTCTACTTGTGACATTTCTTATTTATTTTCGTTCAATTCTAATTCGTAAATCGTTTCTTCCACGATTACTGCCTCTAATGCAAATATACGAACATCGTTCTGTACCTTCTCTACCTCATTTGGTTCAATTCCAAAAATTCTTAATTCTCTTCCTTGTTCCGTTTTGACAAATTCTCTTCTATAATTGAACCTCAACAACCAATCCATGAAATCTCCCGGGATCAGCGAATCATTCAATTTTACTGATAAAATCACGGTATTATCATCCGAAACCTCATCGCGTGGTATATATACCGTATCAATATCGTTTCTAAAATTATACAGTCGTGGCAGGTCGTCTACATTCGAATAAATAATTGATTTCACCAAGCTGTCTTTTGCATCAAAGTAGAAGTTTCCTTCCGCGTTGTATCGATTCAGTACATCTCTTGGGAAATCGTTGAATTTCTTCTTCGTTACGATCTGAATATACTCTTCGGTAATTTCGGAAGTCACTTCTCGCGGTTGAATCGCAGTCACACTATCCGTGCGAATGACATTGGTTGGTGTCTCAACAACTTCAATCACTTCATTCTTCTCAATATTCGATTGAAGGACACCTTCTCCCTGTTCAATTAAGATTCTTCTTGCATTTGCAATTGAGATACGTTCCCCTTCAAAATATGCCGTAATAAAAGGACCTTGAATACCTGCAATTCTCGCTTCATCTTGTCTTGGTAACGCTTCCTCGGCAGAATCAAATATTCCAGAAGCATATCTCATTTGACCATTAGGTAAACGGATAGTTAACACATCAGGCAGGTTGAAGATCTCTTCTTCAGATACCGGGCGATTAAACACCCCAATTTGAACTGTAAAGAACAATCCTTTTTTCAATTCAATCGGTTCAGCTTCCACTGCACCAGGAGCTTGATTATAAGTCAATTCGGGAACATCTTGAACTTCGTTCGTTAAAGGTAAACCAAGTTTAATAGCAGTATTTGTAGCCACCTCGATCATCATTTCATTCGTTCCTTTCGGCACACACGTCCCTGCGGCTTCTCTTCGCCTTGCTTCTCCAAAGCCAATACGCTCACCATCACAATATGCCACTACAAACGCATCGCTATATCCCAAACCTCTAATCTGAGTACGTGCGTTCACTACATCCTCGCTGTTATTAAAGAAACCGGCCATATAACGAGTAATATTTGTCGTTCCAATTTTCTCTCCCGATACCGGATTAAACTCTTTGAATAAATCTTGCGGAATCGGTTTAGCAAATGCACCAATCTGAACACGATAAACCAATCCTGATGGCGCCTCTACTCCAACCGGAATTGGATTCTCTGCAGAATAAATGCTTGGTTCACTTTCATTGATTGCTAGTCCTGTTGTTGGCATTTGAATGATTGCAGCAGCAACGGCAGCCACCTTCAACGGTTGCACTCCTCTCATAATTAGGTTTTGCATCTTCATAGCATCATCCTTATTTTCAGGTAACTTGTTTTCTGCTTCATATTTCTTTTGAATCAAATCAATATTCAAGCGTTGAATTTCTGCTTGCTTTGTTTTAATGTTATTCACTTTAAGAAGAATCTCATCTTCATTATCAGAACCAGCCAACAATTGATTTACTTCGGTTTGTTCCTTTTTAATCTCCAACTCTAATTTACCAATTTGTTCTTCAATGTCCAAAGCTTCATTCGCAGCAAGATAGTACTCCTTGTAATTTTCATTTGAAGCCAATTTGCGTTCTTCATTGAAAGACAATTCCGTTTCCAAGGCTTGTGGACTGATTACACTCACCTCATTTGAGACCTCTAACAAGCGTTCTTCAACCTCTCTCAATTGTGCTTCTACCAAGGCTTTTTCTGCCACTAGCGAAGCTTTTCTTGTTTCCAATGCTGGTAACTCTTTTTTCTTTGCTTGTTCGATTTGTCCCTCAACTTGAATAATCTCGGTTGACAAGTCACCAATACGCACGGTAAAGGTTCTTCGTTTTTGTTCTAACTCTTCTCGCGACGTTAATGAAACGTCATTTTGTTCTTCCAGTTCGTTTATTTTCTCATCTTTAACTAAAGATGCCACCTCTGCATTTAGGATTTCTTGTTTCAATGCGGCTTGATTCAACAAATAATTCTTTTCAGCTTCAGACTTAGAATCATTGGCATCTTCTACCAATTGTTCGATTAACTTTTGCTCAGCCGAATTCGATTCTACTGCTTTTTGTGCTTTAGACGATTCAGAAGTAAACTGTGCCAATTCTGCTGCTATACTTTCGTTTTCTTTTTGGGCAGATTCAATCTGATTTGAAATAACTGTGTTCTCGCGCACTACAATATCATTCTCAACTTGAATCAATTCTTTTTCCAATTTGGAACGTTCCGATTTCGACAACTCCGAAGAAGACAATTGTGCTTCAAGGTCAACAACTTTATTCTCCAAGGCTGCAATTTCTTCATCTGAATTTTGAGACGATTTATTGGCGATCGTTCTTTGCTCCAATGTTCCAATTGAAACGCTAATTCTTCTACGTTTTTCAGCAACTGCTTCAATTTCCTCATTCACCCAATCAATTTCAGACTGCACCTTATCTTTGTCCTCCGTTGATTCTAATTCCTGCGTTTTCTTAACCAATTGAGCTTCTAATTGCTCTTCATAAAATGCCAACACTTGATCTTGCGCCTTCAACTCGTTGATGGTTGTATACTCCTGCGTCATGGATTGATC
>JBFHHS010000138.1:0-7546 GCA_041596895.1 Crocinitomicaceae bacterium
CAATAGCTGGGTTCACCCCGGAGGTTGAACAAATGCTGATCAAAGGAGATATGGTCTCTTATTTCGTGTTAAAAAATTCAGCATCGAAAAATGCAAATGTTCAAATAACAAGTACGAAAGGCAATCGTAAGTTCTTTGGATCATTTGACATCAAACCGGATGAAAATGGCCATTACTCTTTTGAAGAACAAATCACATTGAAAGAAGGTCCTAGTGTAACTTTTGAGGGAGAGCTCGAATTACTCGTTTGGATTGAAACTATATTTGGTAACGAAATCTGGACCGTTGTTAAACGTACTAAAGAAACGCTTTCTGACCCTATCATTCTAGATCATTATACAAGTCAACAAGGTTCGATGGAACATGCAAAAAATCAATTTGAATTCAATTTTGATTGTATTGGATATAATGATGAATTAAAAGCTAAAGTAAAAGCAAATGGTGACAGTTGGACAGGAAGAAAGATTCGTGATTTTCACTTTTTAGTTAAGAACAAGGGGGATGAAAATTGGAAAATTAACCTGTATTGCACTAAGGGATCTGTCAACAATAAAAAACAAGCCTACGTTAGACATGTCAATGACAATTTGATCGATTTTACTCAACCTATCATTTTTAGAGCTGAAACGCGAACATTAAATGGTAACATGTTGTGGCATGAAGAAGAAATTGAAGCGCGATCGCTAAACAAGCGATTTTTTGCATCGGAATACACGAAGTTAGAAGAAGGCGAATGGGAGAATATTAAAAACAATACGCCACCACCACCTAGTCCTGTCGTTGAGCAAGAAGAAGAAGAAGTGGAAGAAGAGCTAATTGAAGAAATCCAAGAGATTGAAGAAATCGAAGAGATTGAAATTACCGAAGAGGTAATAGAAACAGTCATTGATGAAAAACCAATAGAAAAAACGACAGAAGGTGCAATTGACTTAACTACAAAAACAACATCCGCAAAATGTGCTAAAATGAGTGCTGGAGACACACTTGTTATGCTCAACGGAACCAACGTCTGTCTTCAAAGTTTAAAGCCTGCCGGTTCTCGTGCCAAAATAGGAACTTTGAGCATGGATTGTAATTTTGAAGTTGGAGGGAATGTTTTTCCATTACAAGGTGGTCGCCCTGTCAAATTCAAAACAACGGATGGTACTTTAATTAACGGAACCCTTCGAGCTGATACGAAAGTAAAAACTAGTATAGGAGAATTCACGCTAAAATCGGGTACTGAAGTATTATTCAACGGTGATTTTTTTACTGGAGGAAAATTAGCTGAAAACGCAATTATTGAAATCCTTGGTACGGATCGAGAAATAACTGCCAATCCTATTTTAGATCGAGACATTCGCTTTGATGGTTTAGGGCGTTTCGTTGAAGCGACACTCGTGCATGAAATGAAATTCATGAGCTTAGTCGAATTCACATTTCCCCCGATGAGTAGAATTGTTTATAAAGCTGGTACCTTGAATAAGGTGTATGCCCCAACACATACTTCTTTTGAATTAAATGGGAAAACTATTCATGTAAATGGAAGTCCAGACCCAGCCGCTTTTGAATTTGATAAAAACCAACGCCTTTCAAGTGTGATGTCATTCACAAACAATATCGTTAATGTAAATGGTCAAGACGTGAAAGTTAAAGTAGGTTCCGAAATTCATTTTGTTGAATTAATGAATACGTATGAAGTTGAAAAATTTTATTGCGCTGAAGAGGTCACGTTGATGATTAAAAAAGGGAATAAAGAAAAGGAAGTCACTTTTAAGGAAGGGAAGAAAATTGTACTCGACGAAAACAACCGTTAGTCAATCAAAAAATGAAAAAAAAGCCTCGGGATTCACTGAGGCTTTTTTTCGTTTATCAGTACTTTTTTTATTTTCTTTGTTATAACCAAAACTACATTACATGGCTCAGAATTCATTTACAGAAACAACAAGTCAAAGCTGGATTTCTCGTTTAGGAGGATCTATCAAAT
Organism: Crocinitomicaceae bacterium; assembly: GCA_041596895.1. Lineage (GTDB taxonomy): Bacteria > Bacteroidota > Bacteroidia > Flavobacteriales_D > Crocinitomicaceae > UBA4466. The sequence goes on from JBFHHS010000138.1 coordinate 1,967, forward strand.
CAATTTTATTTGGTCTACTCCTACTCATTGGTTCTATTGTATTGATGTGGTATAACGAAGGTCGAGCTGTTAAAACACACAAAGGCCTTGAAGAAGGTGGTGCAAATGTGGTTTCAGTAGAATCTAGTTCCATCGACCCAGGAAACAATGGTAAACTCATTCATATTTCCGGTCGTGTTGAAACGCCTGACACCTTATCTGATTCTCAATTTGGAGTAAAAGTCAACGCCATTAAGCTAAAGCGAAATGTAGAAATGTTCCAATGGGTTGAGCAACAGCAAAAAACAAAACGGAAGAAAATTGGAGGTGGTGAAGAAACCGTAACCACTTATAACTATGTGCAAGAATGGAAGCCATCCTTAGTGCAATCCTCATCGTTTAAAGAGCCTAATGGACATCAAAATCCGGCACAATTGCCATTTGCAGCATATACCCACTCTGCAGAGAATGTACATCTAGACAAATTTATTCTTCCAAAACGGATAGTGAGTAAAATCGGTGGATTTTATAATTATACGATTGATCAAATCGATACAGCACTTATAGAGAATGCTGTTTTAATTAATGACGGCGTAAATTCCACGATTTATGTTGGAGAAGGTTCAAATAACGCTCCAACTCTTGGTGATGTTCGAGTAACTTTTGAGGTAATAGCACCAGGCGATTATAGTATTATCGCCAAGCAGTTTAAGAATACATTAGAACCGTTCGAAACATCAAATGGAACCAGTTTAGAAATGGTAGATGCAGGTGTCGTTTCAGCAGAAACAATGTTTAAATCGGCTATTGAAGGAAACAAGACACTAACATGGGTACTTCGATTTGTTGGTGTCATGATGATGTTCATTGCATTCAAAACCATATTAAAACCACTCGTCATCGTTGGTGATTTAATTCCCTTCATTGGCTCTATTATTAGCTTTGGAACCTCGTTAGCTTCAGGATTAGCAACCATTGCATTGGCACTTTTGGTCATTGGCTTAGCATGGATTTTCTATCGTCCTATACTTGGAATATCTTTGCTCGTAATTACGGCTGGTATTTTATTCCTATTCTGGAAACGTAAGAGGGATAGAAAAAAGACTGCTACTCCTTCAGCTTAAAAGAGAGAATTCGAAATGTCGAAAAAGAAATCCTTTTGGGAAAAGTACGCCCTCAAGCAACTCGAAATTCAGGATCAAACTTCGCTTGAAGATGAACTATATATCTTATCAGAACGCGAACTCAATGATTTAAAAAAAATCCGAATCCGTACATATATCAAAGCGGGAATTGCCGGAGTATTAGGTGTTGTATTCCTTTACCTTCCTTACCATTTTTTTGGTGAATTACTTTTTCCAAAGCGCCTGATCACGCTGCCATATGTTGAAATGGATCTCGAATTAGAGGTCGAGTTTTTAATTTACAGTTTGATTCTCGTAATCATTGAAATCTACTATTTGACCTACATAAACATTCATGCCGTTAGCGCAATTGCAAAGGCATGTGGTTGTCCAAATAATTCAGACCCTTACCTAGAAGAGAATGTGAATGCTTTGGTAAACGTTGGCTTAGAGAAAACACAAAAAGAATTAAAGCAACTCGGTATCAATCCGTATAATGGACTTTCCAAAATCGCTGTTTGGATTTTTCAAATGATCGTAAAGCTAAAAGCTGCAGTTAGTGGATTTCTTTGGAAGTTGATTGTAAAAAAACTCTTAGGTAGGTATGCATTACGAATGCTAGTAGACCTTCTAGGCGCACCATTGTATGCTGCTTGGAATATATACGCATCGCGCAAGGTTATGAATGAAGCACGTGTTCGAGTTATGGCTCCACCATTAATTAATAAGTTCACGACATTATTGCACAATAAATACAAGGACAACAATGAATTTAAAAGCATCCTTTATGATGCAATGCAAGCTATTTCAACCACAAAGCGATCATTCCATTACAACCATTTTTTATTAGCAAGCTCCCTTTTCAATAAATTCAATATTGAAATTGTAGAAAAACCAAAGTTAAATTCGCAATTTTTAAAGGAAATTGACGAATTATCACCAGAAATTCAAAAAAGTGTTTCAAAATTAATTCTGTTTGGGATCATCATCGACGGAGGACTAACTAACATTGAAAAACGATCTATTCATCGACTGCGAAAAGAAGGAGTGTTATATTATTCAATGGAAGAAATCAAACAGTGGTCAGAAAACTTCTTTGAAGGAAAAGGGTTGGATGATTTCTTTGAGGCCTAACTCTCCTTTAAACAATAAACCGTACCTTACGTTTTTAATAAATTGATTTAATATGATGAAAAGATTACTACTAGCATTTACAGCAATCATTATGTCTGCATCGACATTTGCTCAAATTTCTCATGATTTAGAAATTTTTTCAGAAGATGGGATGAAATTCACGTTGATATTAAACGGACGAGTTATGAACGAAACGCCTGTTTCAAGTATTCAAATATTGAACACAGACAAAGATTACCTAAATGCAAAGATTAGGTTTGAAGATACTGGATATGAGGACATCGTAAAGAAAAACTTACAATTGGCCTACCCTTCAACAGATGAGGCACAGAAAAACACTCCTGTTACTGTAGTCTACAAAATTGTTGAGAAAAAAGGAAACATGAAATTGCGTTTTGCTTCGCGATCTGCAAAAAAAATTCAAGAACAAGTTATCATTAACCAAACAGTTGAAGAAGGAGCTGGAGTTGAAATTACAAATGGAAAACTGACCATTCGTTGGTAAACTAAAACCATTTATCTTTAGAAAGCACGAGCATTTTTTGTTCGTGCTTTTTTGTTCTAATATCTGTCATATTTAAATTTGATTTTCATCATTTTTTTCTTTTAAAACTCCAATTAATTTTAAAAGAAAAAGCAATCATGAAACACATTATCACATTAATATTGGTTACAATATTATTTCAATCAAATGCACAAGTCGCAGTAGCCCTCCATTCTTCAGGCGGAACTCAAATTTTCAATAGTGCTAATCCATTTTTAGATGCATACGCTGCTGCTGTTGATGGAGACACAATTTACCTGCCAGGAGGGTTGTTCACCAATCCAGCTTCAATTGAAAAGCGTTTAACAATCTATGGAGCAGGTATTCATGTAGACTCTACACAGGCCACATTAAAAACACGATTTAATTCATCAATCTTGTTCGATACGGGTTCAGACTCATCACACATCGAAGGTGTTTTCATCAATGGTACTCTAGGAATATCAACAAATACTAAAGTGGACAACTTAGTAATTAAGCGTAATTACTTTAATTCATTTACCGCTTCTGGAACAAATACGGCAAATAAGAGTGACAACATTCAGTTAATTGAGAATGTCGTTGGCGGTAACCTTAACTTTCAACACATCTCTAACGGTAAAATTTTTAATAATATTATCCGCAGCATTTCAAACTTAGAAACAGGATGGGTAGCGAACAATTTCTTCTATAATCAAGCAGGAACTTATCCGCTTACGTCCGTAAATTACTCGCTAATTGAAAACAATTATATCTCAACGGGATACGGTTTTAATTCAGTGCATTATTGCTCATTTATTAACAACATCTTTAATAACGATCCTACTGGCGACACATGGAATACGTACACAGGGAATTACACCTCACTTTCCGAAGCCACAGTAATTGTAAATGGTGGAACTGCTATTGCTTTTGAAACTTCAAACTTTCATCTAATTGACCCTGCTACTTACATTGGAACTACTGGAGATCAGGTGAGCATCTATGGCGGATATTACCCTGCTAAAGAAGGTTTCGTTCCTGTTAACCCACATATCAGAACAGTAAATATTGCTCCAAGCACTACTCCCGCAGGCGACTTAAACATCACAATCGAAGTAGGAGCTCAAGACAATTAATCACAATTCAAAATCAACCACAATTATGAAAACAATTTCACTTATTATTATTGCGCTCGCTTTAACCACTTTTTCTTTTGGGCAACGTGTAGTTGCCTTACATTCAGCAGGAACAGTGACCATGTTTGATGCAACTTCACCTCTTGTTGCCGCATACAATGCTTCCGTAACGGGAGATACTATTTATTTACCTGGAGGAGCATTTACTCCACCTCCAGTCTTTGATAAAGGCTTGGTAATTATTGGTGCTGGGGTACACCCCGATTCCACAATCGCAACCTTTCCAACTGTCATTACTGCAAATGTTACCTTGGGTGAAAATGCTGACAACATTCATATTGAAGGAATTGATATGCCTTATTTAACATCTGCAAGTAACGTTTCTATAAATAGTTTTTTGATTAGGCGTTGTAAAATTAATAACGGTGTCTATCTCCCAGGAGATTTGTCTAATCCTACTATTGGTTCTGCATTCATAGGTAACATTCTCATTGGTAACTTGCGAATTGGTAATATGACAAACTCAATTTTCTCGAACAATTTAATTGAAAGAAATTTAGAGGATAGTGAAGCGAATACATTTGAAAACAATGTATTCATTTACACGGGAAACACTGCTTACTTTATTTTTGAAGATTCTGATAACAATGTTATTTCTAGTAATGTTTTTGTTAATAACACAGCATATTTGATTTCGGGTACAGGTAATATCTTTCAGTATAATTTAATTGAAACTACGGCTGGATACGGTACTGCACCAATATCCACAGGAAACTACACTGGTATTCCTCATGGAGATATTCTTGTCAATCAAACTGGTTCAAATTTAGATTTTACACATGACTACCATTTGGTATCACCTGCAACCTATTTAGGATCGGATGGATCTGAAGTCGGTATCTACGGCGGAACGTTCCCTTTTAAAGATGGAGCCGTTCCAATGAACCCTCACATTCGCAGTGTTTCAATTTCACCAACAACAAATGCCGCTGGAGAGCTGAGTATCGACATCACAGTTGGAGCTCAAGATAACTAGACCGATTCACTTTAATTTATTCAATATGCATTATATAATAACCGTACTACTCGCTATTCTCGGGTTCGCAACTTGCGCTCAGGTAGATGTAGTATCTTATGATTATTGGTTTGATTCGGATTATTCGAGTGTTACAAGCACGTCGATTACTCCGACTACCAATTTCAATTTAACTGCAGCAATTCCAACCACCGGATTGCAAGACGGTTTGCATGCTTTCCATATTCGTTTTGAAGACGAAAATGGATTGTATAGCTCTACGAAGTCGAATTTCTTTTTCAAATCACAATTTTCAGGTCCTTCGGTAAAAACAATGACTGAATATCAATATTGGTTTGATTCGGATTATGCTTCAGTGGTGACTACGCCTATGCTTGGTAACGTGGATGAAACGGTAAGCTTTCCCTTAGATGCTTCGGCATTGTCGAATGGATTACATACAATTCACTTCAGATTTAAAGACAGCGACGATCAATGGAGCTCTGCTACAAGTAAGTTTTTCTTCAAATCAGAAACAACAGCAGCACTTCCTTCCAATGAAATTCATGAATATGAGTATTGGTTTGATTCAGATTATGCAGGAATGACAACCGTTGCTGTGCCAAATGCACAAGATGTTACAATTCTTGAAAACATTGATGCTAGTGCATTGAACAATGGACTTCA
>JBFHHS010000139.1:0-7527 GCA_041596895.1 Crocinitomicaceae bacterium
CCAGGGCTACCAGATCAAGAAAGCCCGGATCGATTGGGACAGTTTTTAGGTTATCGTATGGTTAAAAATTACATGAATAATAACGAAATCACAGTGGAAGAAATGTTGAAGTTATCTTACAACGACATTCTTCAAGCATTTGAAATAGAACAATAAGAAATGGAAGATAAAATAGTAAAGTCATCAGAGATTACAATAAAAGTAGGTCTTAACGCAAATAATTTGCCAATTGGTATGAAATGGACAGCAACAGATGGAGATATCGTAGATTCTCCTGCTAAGGCAATGATGCTTTCTATGTGGGATCATACTCAAAACAACACGATGAAAATTGATCTCTGGACTAAAGATATGTCTGTTGAAGAAATGAAACAGTTTTTTCATCAAACGCTTTTAACTATGGCTGATTCTTTTGAGAAAGCTACGGGAGAACAAAATATATGTGAAGATTTAAGAGATTATTGTTATCACTTCGCTGATAAAATGGAAATTTTACCGGAGCAATAAATGGCTGAAGGGAATATTAGAAAAATGACGGTCAAACTTGGCGATGAAGTTCAATATACTTTGAATTTAGATCAAAAAGTGGACATGAATGCATTAATTGGTTCCGAAATTCGATTAGAATGGAATGGAATTATCAATTGTGCTGCGTGTGGTAAAGTCACTAAAAAATCATTTGGACAAGGGTTTTGCTATAGCTGCTTTATTGAGGCTCCTGAATCTTCTGAGTGTATACTTCGACCAGAACTTTGTCGTGCACATTTGGGAGAAGGTAGAGATCCTGAATGGGAAGAAAAGTATCACAATAAACCTCATGTGGTTTATTTGGCAGCCTCAAGTGCTGTTAAAGTTGGGATTACAAGGGCAGACCAAGTACCAACCCGATGGATAGATCAAGGTGCGACTTCAGCAATTATTTTAGCGGAAACACCAAATCGCTACGAAGCTGGACGGATTGAAGTTGCATTAAAAGAGTTCTTTACCGACAAAACGAATTGGCAGCGTATGTTGAAAAATGATATCGACGAGTCAATTGATTTGGAGGAAGAGAAGTGGTCGTTGGAAGAGCAGCTACCAGCGGATATTACAGAATGTTTTTCTGAAGATGATGATATAACAGAGATAAATTATCCCGTGGATGAGTATCCTTCTAAGGTGAAAAGCCGCTCTTTTGATAAAACTCCAATCATTGAAGGTGTACTCGTCGGAATTAAAGGACAGTATTTGATTTTTGACGGAGGAGAAGTTTTGAATATCAGAAAACACACGAGCTATCATGTCGAAATTACTTAGTCTATTGTGTTTGTTGTTTCTATGGACATCGTTAATTGCGCAAACCGATTGGCAATGGACTGAACTGGACACAATGCCTTTCAGAACGGCTAACAATGCGGTGTGTGAAGCCATCGTAAATGGCGAGGAGTATGTTTATTCTTTTGGTGGAATAGGCATAGATAAAGATTATGGAAGTATCCATCCTAGATCTTTTAAATACGATGTTGCGAATGATAATTGGATTGAAATAGATTCATTGCCAGATACACAACCAAAAATTGCCTCTGGTGCTTCATTTGTAAAGGGAAAGATTTATGTCTTTGGAGGATATCATGTCGCTCAAAGTGGTACAGAAACTTCTTCAACAAAAGTTCATATTTACAATCCTCAAACGGATCTTTTTGAAGCGGATGGCGCAAGCATTCCAATTCCTATTGATGATCACGTTCAATGTGTTTATAGGGATAGCTTGATATATCTGGTAACAGGTTGGAGTAATAATGGGAATGTTCCTAATGTTCAAATTTATAATCCGACTTTTGATTCTTGGCAAGTTGGAACCAGTACGACAAATAATGCATATTATACTGCGTTTGGATCTTCGGGAGCAATAATTGGAGATACCTTGTATTATTATGGCGGGGCTACTGGCGGGGCTTTTGGAGCAAAGCGTTTTGTGCGCAAAGGGTTTATTAATCCTTCTAATCCTACTGATATTTCATGGGAGTTAATGGAGGATGCTCCAGGTGATCCAAATTATCGTTCTGCTTGTAGTACGAGAGGAAATACCATTTTTTGGGTTGGTGGCTCTCCGACTTCCTATAATTATGATGGAATCGCTTATGATGGTAGTGGTGGAGTAAATCCTTCAGCAAGGGTTTTACATTTCAATCAAGACCTGTATAGTTTTTCAGATGATATTAATCAGCCTTATGGTGTTATGGATTTGCGTGGAATAGGAAAGTTAGGTAATGATCGATGGATTATTTGTGGAGGAATGGATACCAACCAAGTAGTCTCGAACAGAACTTTTTTACTCGAAAATTCTTCGTTAAACTTACCAGAAATAGCAAATGATAATATCAAAATTTCATACCAATCGGCAATAATTCAAATTGAAACAAGAACGGTTTCTTCTGCCTTCCTCATGGATATGTCGGGAAGAGTAGTGGATGTTTTTGAAAAGAACCATAAATTTGTGATTCAAAAAGAGGATTTCAATGCTGGAATTTACTTTTTTGTTCAGGATCAACAGAGCGTTAGAATAAGCATACAATAATGGGAAAGGATAAATTAAGAAGATTTGCCGCAGTTAAAGAGTTTGATAATTTCATCGAACCGGTAATTAAGGAGCAATGTGAGTTGAAAGGGAAGTGGAAGAGTGATTTCTTTAAAAATGACAATCCAATTGTATTGGAGCTAGGTTGTGGAAAAGGGGAGTATTCAGTAGGACTCGCTAAGCATTATCCAAACAAAAATTTCATTGGTGTAGACATCAAAGGGGCGCGTATGTTTGTCGGTGCAGAGCAAGCCAGAGAAGAAGGGTTGTCGAATGTTGGTTTCTTAAGAACAAGGATCGATTTTATTGAAGATTGTTTCGAAAAAAATGAGGTAGATGAGATTTGGTTAACTTTTTCTGATCCTCAACCTAAGAAAGAAAATAAACGTTTGTCTTCTCCAATTTTCATCAATCGCTATCGCAATATTCTCAAGAAAGGTGGAATTGTTCATATGAAAACGGATAGTGACTTATTATTTGAATATACAGAGGATCAAATTAAAACTGCACCATACGAATGTCTTGAACTAACATGGGATTTATATGGAGAGCTGCCTGAAAATATTGACCTAACGACACGAGAGATTTTTCATATTAAAACACATTACGAAAAACTGTTTACAGCAAAAGGCTCTGTAATTAAGTATTGTAAGTTTAAAATTAGCTAAACAAAAAAGGCGATTTCAATTGAAATCGCCTTTTTTTATCATTGTATTTTTTCTATGCTACCCTTAGCTTAGCTAATTTTGAATGTGAGAATTGTGCTGTTGCATATTCAATTGTAACTCTGAACTCTTTATCATCTTTAGATGGTAAATCAAACATTGCTTCATTTAATATGGCTTCACAGATTGATCTTAATCCACGAGCGCCTAGTTTGAATTCAATTGCTTTTTCTACAATGAAATCAAGGACTTCAGAGTCAAATTTTAAGTCAATTCCATCCAATTCAAATAATCGGTTGTATTGTTTGATTAAAGCATTTTTAGGCTCAGTCAAAATTCTTCTCAACGCGTCGGCATCTAATGGCTCGAGGTATGTCAAAACAGGGAAACGACCAATCAGCTCTGGAATTAATCCAAACGTTTTAATGTCCGTTGGATTGATGTATTTCAATAATGACTCTTGATCAACAGCTACTTCGTCCACTGCAGAGAATCCAATCGTTTGACGGTTTACTCTATTTGCAATAATACGTTCAACACCATCAAATGCTCCTCCACAAACAAATAGAATGTTTTTAGTGTCAATCTGAATCATTTTTTGCTCAGGATGCTTACGACCACCTTGTGGTGGGACACTTACAACGGATCCTTCCAATAATTTCAAAAGTGCCTGTTGTACACCTTCACCAGAAACATCTCGTGTAATTGAAGGGTTGTCACTTTTTCGTTCAATCTTATCAATTTCATCAACGAAAACTATTCCACGTTCAGCAGCGGCAACATTGAAATCTGACGCTTGCAATAATCGCGAGAGTATGCTCTCGACATCTTCACCTACGTACCCAGCCTCAGTTAATACTGTGGCATCGGCAATACAGAAAGGGACGTTCAACATCTTCGCAATAGTCTTGGCTAATAATGTTTTTCCAGTTCCTGTTCTACCTACAAGAATGACATTTGATTTTTCAATCTCAACCTCATCTTTTGAGGGTGGCTGATTCAATCTCTTATAATGATTGTAAACTGCTACGGATAGTACTTTTTTTGCGTCCGTTTGACCAATAACGTAATCATCAAGCTTTGATTTAATCTCAGCTGGTTTTAATAAGTTGACAACTTGTTCAACCTTCTCTTCTTGGACATCTTCTTCTTTGACAATTGTATGTGCTTGAGAAACACAGCTTTCACAAATGTGACCTGACACACCTGCTATAAGCATTCCTACCTCTTCTCTAGGTCTTCCACAAAAGGAACAACCTGCTTCTTTCTTCGCCATAACTCTATTTAGACAAAAAAGCCCATCGCCAAAGGGGTCAGGGCTTTGTTAATTTAATTACAAAGGTAAATTATTTAGGGTTGCGAAGCAAAATTTCGTCTACCATCCCATAAGATTTAGCTTCTTCTGCAGTCATCCAATAATCACGGTCTGAATCTGCCCATACTTTATCATAGTCTTGCTTTGAATGCGTAGCAATAATATCGTATAATTCTTTTTTCAATTTTTGAATTTCACGTGCAGTGATTTCGATATCTGAAGCTTGACCCTGTGCACCACCTAAAGGTTGGTGAATCATTACTCTAGAATGCTTCAACGCTGAACGTTTCCCTTCAGCTCCTGCACATAAAAGTACCGCTCCCATAGAAGCTGCCATTCCTGTACAAATTGTCGCCACATCTGGATTGATGTATTGCATTGTATCGTAAATTCCTAAACCAGCATAAACTGATCCTCCAGGAGAATTTAAATATATTTGAATATCTTTCTTCGCATCTACAGACTCTAAGAATAATAATTGAGCATTTATGATATTTGCTACTTGATCATTAATTCCAGTTCCTAAAAAGATAATTCTATCCATCATTAGACGAGAGAAAACATCCATTTGAGTCATGTTCATCTGACGTTCCTCAATAATATATGGGGTAACAGATGATTCAATATAGCTTTCAACATGCATACTACTCAAACCTAGGTGTTTAGTTGCATATTTTTTAAATTCATTATCGTTGAACATATGTGTTTGTTTTTGTGTCTTTGTGGCAATTTCTTACCAACTAAATGTTATAACGTTAAAGATAAAAGCAAAGTTGGGAATGACAATTAAAATAAATCGAAAATTCGTTAATTCATGTGAAGATGTTCATTTGCTACATCTTTTGTATATTCATGGATATGAAATTTGATTTAGTCAAAGGAAAGCGCGTTTTAATTTCACCACTTAATTGGGGAATGGGACATGTTTCTCGGTGTATTGGATTAATTCATCGCCTCGAAAAAAATAACAATACGGTGATTATTGCTTGTAATCAAAAGCAGAAATTGATTCTTGAACTGTATTTTCCAAGGAACAAATTTGTTTCACATCAAGGGTATCCTTTTCGTTTTTCTGGTAGACGAACATTTGGACTTGATTTATTGAGAAGTTCTAATAGACTTAAAAAGCGATATCAAAATGAATTGTTAGAAACCGAAAAGCTGGTTGAAGAGTTTAATATTGACCTTGTTGTTTCTGACCATCGCTATGGATTTCGAAGTGAAAAAGTTTCTTCTGTTTTTGTTACTCATCAAGTACGATTGCCGGTTAGATGGTTTGAAATCGCTGCTCAAATGTTGCATAAATCACTCGTGAAAAAGTTTGATTGTGTTTGGGTGTTGGATTTTCCAGATCATCGATTAGCAGGAAACCTTTCTAAAGGGAATGCTTCTTTTATGGTTGATTATTTAGGTGCAGTATCACGATTTGAAATGTACGACAAGTTTGAAGGGGAAAAGGAAGGGACTTTGGTGATTGTGAGTGGTCCTAGTGTTTATGGTCAGCAGTTTATCGATAATTTAAAACCCGATGTGGATCCGTCAAACCTATACAGTGTTGTGGCTAAAAATGATGTCAATGTACCTTTACGATTTAAGCAATTGAAAGGGGATTGGTTGGAATTGGACAAAGAAATAATGAAATCAAAATGTATTATTTCAAGAACGGGGTATTCAACAATAATGGATGTCTATTATTTAGGTTGTGAATCACAATTAACTGCAACTCCAGGTCAAAGAGAACAACAATATTTGGAGTTATTGAGAAAATAAAAAAGGACCCTTACGAGCCCTTTTTAGTTATTTGAATGTTTTAATTGAGGTTCCATCATCATAAATGTGAATCTGGAGTCCTTTTGTGTCTGGTTTTATTTCCTGTCCAAGTATGTTTACAATTTTTACTAATTGTACTTTATTTTGTTCAGAATTGTCAATCACAACAATTTTTGGATGAATATTAGAGATGCCGTCGATATCATTTTGCTTCAATCTATAATAATTAACCAATAATGGAAAACTATAATCAACATGCGAATAGTTTAATGTAATCGAACTATTTCCTCCAGCAACGGCTGTATGTATTGTTTCCCAAGTCTTACCATCATTCGACCTTTGTAATTCAAAATTCATTGAGTTGCGCTCACTTTCAGTTGTCCATCTTAAGACATTTGTCTCGTTGATCTTCTTTCCAGAAAAAGATGAGATTTCAACTGGTAACACGACAATTGGGCATGTCGCAGCCAACGGGTCTCTCATTGCTAACAACCATGCATAGTTTGCGGCATTATTTGGAAGTCCTGGAGTTTGATTTCCTGTGGTAGATCCTGAAGACCAATTAGAAACATCGAAGAAATCACCCGAATTAAACCAGCCTACCATTCCACCACCGCCGCCAGTGAATTGTTTTAAGTTATGAGGTCCACCAGATATTTCTGAGCCACCATACGAAACCCCATGATAATATGAACCATCTGGAAACCGAACTTGAATGGCGTCACCACTATTTCTTAAACTCAGTGCTCCCCAACCGTTTAACGGCGAAGTAGAATAAGTGCAGGGAACATATATCGAATCCGGAGAGGATGAAGTTGGAAATGATAAGCAACGTTCAAAAAGTGCGTCATCATGCGGAACTACATACAATGAATCATTATTTGCGTCTGTTGGATCAGGAGCAGGTAAATCTTGATTAATGTCATCATTATTGTAAATAACAATCAAAGAACCTACCGGAATTGAAGCCCATTGACCTGCATTTGAAAACCTAAAATGGCCTGGTGCAATTCCAGATGCTGTGCCAGAATAATCCGCAGGGTTTGTAAATGTACCATAGTTGTCATCGAGAATGTATCCTCTAATATCAACGGTTGTTCCACACTGTCCGGCAACTACAAATTCATAATATTCTTGACTTCCAGTAGGACCATTTGACCATTCGTTAATAATTAAACCTTCACTACCTGGTAATGATGGGCCGCAAGTGCCAGTTTGAG
>JBFHHS010000140.1:0-7463 GCA_041596895.1 Crocinitomicaceae bacterium
GTCAACATTCATCTGATACACATCTGCAATAGAACGTCCTTTATACTCAATTGCTAACACAGATTTATTGAATCGCTTTCCTTCACACGTTTCACATACTAACTCCACATTGCCTAAGAAATGCATGCCTATTTGAGTCTTTCCAGCCCCCTGGCAAGTTTCACATCGACCACCTTTATTATTGTACGAAAACATAGATTTTGTAATCCCATTCGCTTTCGCACTGTCCAATTTCGAAAACACATCTCGTATCGCATCTGAAATACCCAAATAGGTAGCAGGATTACTTCTGGGCGTTCTACCAATTGGCGCATGATCGATGTAAATGAATTTATCAATAGCATTTAAATTATCAGCAAGTTGAATATCAGGTAACTCATCATACACTTCTCCTAGACGCTGTTTAACGGCACTTAAAAGTGTATATTTAATCAAGCTAGACTTCCCTGATCCTGAAGGGCCACTTACCACATTTAAACCACCAAGTTTAAACTGAGCATCGATTGATTTTAAGTTGTTTAGCTTACACCCTTTTAAAATGATGGATTGAGCTAACTGATTAGACTGTGCAGGTCTGTTTTCTTTTATATTAAAAAGCGTTTGATAGGTGGGACTATGTAGTTTCAGGTCTGTTCGATTTTTGAAATCATCTAAAGCTCCATTAAATAGCACTTCTCCACCATCGACACCAGCTTGAGGACCAATATCAATAATATGATCAGCCTGAAGAATCGTTTCTAAATCGTGCTCAACAACTATGACCGTATTACCGCGATTGACCAGACCTTTAAAATGATTGATCATCTTTGTGTTTTCGGCAGGATGTAACCCAATAGAAGGCTCATCAAAAATATAAAGGACATCACTTAAAGGAACTAAGATTTGATTTGCGATACGAATCCGCTGAATTTCACTAGCAGAAAGTGTATTTGCCGGACGATTCAGCGTTAAATGACCTAATCCAAGATCTTCCAATAAATCAATTTGTTGCCCTATTTTATGAACAATAGCTGCTCCAATCTCTTCCCATTGATGACTCTTAAACCATGCATTCAATTCATTGATTTCGATTGAGGTTAAGTCTATGATACGTTGATTGTGAATCATTACGCTTAATGCATCGCTATTCAACCTTGCACCATTACAATCCGCACATTCTACAGCATGTACATACTTTAATATATTTGCGTTACGATCTCTCCGTAGAATATCAGACATAATAGGAATCATCCCTTTATAAAACCCTTCTTCACGTGGTTTGGCCTTAATTCCAGTCCATTTAAGTCGAGACTCTAAACTATGCTTTCCAAAAGGAACTTTGATTTTCTCACTACCGTAGAGAATCACATCGCGTTGTGCTTCAGTTAACTCGTTCCAAGGAATATCGACATTAAACCCTTCTGCTTCACAAACTTGATTGAGCACATCAATGGTTACTTGCGAATACATTATATAACCTGTAGGTAAAGTTGGCGCAAGCGCTCCATCACGTATTGATTTATTCGGAAACCTTATGAGTTTTGATAAGTCAATTTGTTCTTCATTTCCTATCCCATTGCAGCGATAACATTTACCATGATCAGAATTAAATGAAAATAGCGAGCGTGAAAGTTGAATGGACCTTGAAGAGGTTCCTATTCGCGCGAAAAGTAATCTTAATAGATCGTACAAATCTGAAACAGTTCCAACCGTTGATTTACCATTGATACCCGTTGTATGCTGCCCAATAGAAATTACAGGAGAAAGTCCTTCAATTGAAGTTACGTTGGGTCGATTCAATTTTCCGGAAAATTGACGGGCAAACGTTGGTAAGGTTTCGAAATACCTTCTCTGTCCCTCCTTGGCCAATGTATCAAAAATCAAACTTGATTTTCCAGAACCCGAAATCCCTGTAACAACAACTAATTTGTAATGTGGGATAGAAATTGAAACATTTTTGAGGTTATTTTCATTTGCCCCTATTATTTTTATTTCAGAATTGAACTTCCCACTCATAGCGTGAAAATAGTGAATTTATCGACGATTTCAGATCAAAACAAGGACAATATAGAGTAGGTAAACGTAATTAAAACCAATGATTTACAGGTGTTTTACATTAATTTACACAAAAAAAGATTTTTCAATTTTCATACCATGTACATTGCTTCATCAAATAACTTAAATTTATATCATGATGAAAATCTTATTAATTACGGGATTACTTGCTACAATTAGTTGCACAGTAAATGAAAAAGAACAGGCAGCAGAACAAGTAGAGATCAACTCTAATTTAACCACACAAAAAATCTGCGAATCTTCGTTGAAAGAAAAAGATCCTTATGACATTAACTTTGATGTCGACCAGGAATCGAGACAATTGTTGATTCAAATTGATTTAGACAGTGGATCATATTATTTATCACCTAACACACCAGGAACTTTTAAAGGATTGTTAAAAGTGAACTTTTCCGAAAATAAATTCATTACGATAAACGAAAAGATTCATGTCAATCCAGTTCCTGTGAGAGAAGAAAACGAATGGGGAGAAGGTCTTGTTGATATCATTAGACAAAGCACAGTCCACTCATTAGGATATCATTTAAAAACAAATGAGGATTTCAACATACAGGGATCTGTACAATTTGTGATTGAACCAAAATGTACATTGGAAAAAATTCCTGTGACGATATATAGAAAAGACGGGAAATTAAATTTCGTTCGAAACTGTCCGTAACTTAGTTTGGGGTGTTGATTATAAGCTTATAACCAACACCTCTTACATTCATAATTTTAATGTTCTCGTCTGTTTGAAGTTTCTTCCTTAATTTAGAAATAAAGACGTCCAGTGTTCTTCCCACATAATCACCTTCATCACCCCATACGGCCTTCAGTATAACATCACGTTCAACAGTATTGTTTACTGAATTGTACAATAAATGAAGTAAATCAGCTTCTTTGCTTGTAAGTTCTATCGTCATTTGTTCTCTTATAAGCTCTAAGTTCTTCAAGTCAAATGCAAATGCTCCCAGTTGAATATGATCTGTATTGGATTTCGGAGCAGATTTCTTTTTCCTTAAAAAAAAGTATAAACCTATCATAACTACAATACCTCCAATAAGCAACAGAAGTCCTAGGTTGTCTATATTGCTATTTTTGACTGTATTACTTCCGTTATTGATGTCCTGCTTTTCAGCATCCAAAATCGTAAAGAAAATAGAATAACACGATTCCGGTAGAGGTCTCGTCCCACAAGGCACAATATCACTTTTTTCCTTTTCCGAATACTCATAACTATAGACAATTTTCTTCGAAGAGCAGTCCTCTATTTCTACAATATATCGTTTCGCAAGGTTTGTATTAAAAACTACACTATCAATAATTTGAACCAATTGATCAGGTCTAAACTCGAACTTACCTGCCAATGGAATTTTGTAATAAGAATCGTGCCTTTCAATAGGTAAAACACGCGAATTACTATCGCTATGGTGAAGCAACACTTGATGTCCAATCATTCTCAATGAAACTTCAATGTGACGCTCTTCAGGTGACGACTGAGCCATTGAAACCCCAACAAAGAAGATGAGGTGACAAAATAAGATCAATTGCAGAAATCTAATTTTCATACTACAAAACTATTCGAATCCTTGACATACCGAAGGTTATTAAACTCAATTTACACTAATTTACAAATCAAAAAGCGCGATGAGGCCTTCAAATTAATTGTATTTTAGTTTTCAATTTACTTTAATGATACCAGAATCAGACAACTATTATTTATCCAAAGACGAACCTAATCAGGGATGTTTGTTGGCCCTGCGCAGAATAATTCTGGATTATGATAATAACATCACAGAATCTATCAAATGGGGAATTCCTTGTTTTTCATTTAAAAATAGAATGTTTGTTTTTTTATCGATTGATAAGCAGACGAAATATCCTTATTTATTATGGGTTGAAGGAAATCGTCTTTCACATCCACTACTAGAGCAAGGTAAGCGTGCAAAAATGAAAGTATTTCACGTTGCCCCCAACAAAGACATTGATGTCTTAACATTGAAAATCATTTTAAAAGAAGCCATTTCATTCTATAAAAAAGGCCTAATAAAAACAAAATAACACTCTAAAGTTGAGGCATCTCATTTCTAAATATGATTATACTCAAAATTCCCAAATCACCTTTCAATTAAGTAAAATATAGCACCTCTTTTCTGTAATTTAAAGAAGATTAATTAACCTAAAATAAGTTATATGAAAAGAAAACTACTTACAATTGTGGCTTCCCTATTTATTGGGATTGGCCTGAACGCACAAACCTACGATTCATGGGGTTTAAGTGATAATGGTTTTGAATATGATACCATAACACAGTACAATGACACACTTACATTTACTTTTACTGGAATTCCAACCGGTGGCTGGGGCAATGCTACTTTAACAGCCTATTTTCAAGGAGATTTTGGTAGTACATCAGAATACTTCACAGCCTATGAATTAAGTACTGCAACAAACTTAGGGCAACTTGGTGTAAATGGCTTCAATGATTGCGCTCCTGAGGCAAGTGATAATTTAACGTTTGCTACATCCGATTTAATGACTTGGTCATCTGGTGGAACGTTTGTTGTACAATTAGTAATTTCAAGCTCAGTAGGATTTAGCTGTAATCCCGACCGTGCAAAAGTTAATTTAAGCTTTAATTATTGTGCCTTTGGAACTCCAACCGAATACGCCGATTTTGATGTCGACACTAGTGGGGTTTGTCCGCATAATGACATTACTTTAACAGGAATTCCAACCGGAGGTGTTTTTTCAGGAACGAATGTTTCAGGAAATACTTTTGACGCCTCTGGATTAGCTTCTGGTGGTTATGAAGTGACGTATACATATACCGATGGTATAGGATGTGTAACAAGTGCCAGTCAGATAGTTAACGTATACAACGCACCTCCGAATGTAAGTTACCTATTATGTGAAGGAGGAGACTCACCTGCTCTTAGTACTGGTAACTCAAGTTTCTTTTTGTACTCTGATGACATTGAAAACACATCGATAATTGACACTTCGGCAAATTACATCTATGGACCGGTAACCCAATCACCAACAGTGATTTATCAATCTGCATTTGCACCAAATGGATATTTTAATTTAGATAGCGCGTACATTACAGGATCAATGATAATAGATCATGACAACCTAACAGGAGATGATCGAGCCGGAATCGCAGTTTCTAACACACACGTTTATGTTGTTGGAGATAATAGTACCGCACGTTACGATTTAGATCTTCAAAATGGAATTGTTTTACCCCAACGAGATGGGTTATTTAGTGACCTTCAAACTGGTCAACTCTGGACTCTATATAATTCTTTTACATCTCAGATGCCGAATGGAAACTCATCCTTTCTTTCAGATGCAATAATGAAACTGGATGATATGTTAAATCCAACAGGCGAAATGATCCTGCTTTCACAACCAATATCAATGTCTACCGGATCTGATAACAATGGTATTCTTGCGGGGTATGGTGAAGTTGGATTATCAGACGGAACTAGTGGTAATGTCTGGGTAGTAAACCTTATAAATGGAATCGTTACAGACCTTGGAGCTCATTATCCAAACTATTATTGGGGTGAAAACTGGGCTGATTGGGGAGTTTTAGGTAATGACGGTATGGATTATTACGCATACTACCGAGATGGAAATACCGATGATATCGCCAAGCATAACCTTACGACTGACAACATTAGTTACATCAGTAATTTCAATGATGTTTCAGACTTATGTACGTTTACAGTTTCTATAGCAACAAATCGGATTTATTTCCATTATGAAAGTAATGGCCAATTCGGGGGAAATAGTGAAACACTTGGTTATATTGACGCAGATTTTACAATCGTGGATCTTCCAGGGGGAATTATTGCAGGATGTCCATCTGAGATTGAATTCATTTTCAATGATATCGATTTAGGACCAGACACAACAGTATGTGATTACAATACACCATTCGTTTTGGAAGCAGGATTCGGTTATAACTCATACACATGGAACGGAAACAATAATAACTGGAATATTTACCCAGTTTCTACCAGTGGACCAGTGATACTTGAGGTCGTGGATGCTGCGAATTGCATTCTAATCGATACTATTGATGTAACTATTGACGGCTGTCTGGGAATTGACGAATTAGGCAAAGAAGGATTTGTTCTTTACCCAAATCCAAATAACGGAACGTTTAACCTACAATTTGGCACTGAAACTGTAAATGCTGAAATTAATATCATTGACATGATGGGTAAAACTGTTCATCAAGAAACAATTGACAATAATGTAGTCAATGCTACAATCAATACTGAACGATTGGAAGCAGGATTATATATCGTTAATGTTAATACGAACAACACACTTTACCAAGCTACATTTATTGTGGAATAAGCTATTCACGATATCAAGAAAGGAGGTCTTTGGTCTCCTTTTTTTATTTGTGTTATTTTAGTCCATAAATCTTCTATAAATAACATGAGTGATTTAAAAACAAATTTGGCAAAACACTTTCATCAGGTGTACTTTGGAGGAAATTGGGCAGCTTCTAGCTTTGTAGAAACAATAAAAGACATATCATACGAAGATGCCACCAAAACAATTGATGAAATGAATTCTATTGCTGTACTCTCCTTTCACATTCATTACTACGTCCGATCAGTTATGATGTATTTAGAAGGCAATGAATTCAAATCGAGTGATAAAGACAGCTTTTTGATCGAAACAATAAAAAGTGAATCGGATTGGGAGGATTTTAAACTATCTATTGTGACTGAAGGAGAGCGATTCTCATTTCTATTAGATAAACAGAACGATTTGGATCAATTATTTATCAAGGAAGATTATGGAAGTAAATATCGAAATTTCCATGGTATCATAGAACATACCCATTATCATTTGGGACAAATTGTTTTATTAAAAAAACTCCTCGTGAAAAGAAATTAAAACTAGTTGCAATATCAAATTTTACAATCATTCAAATGTTAATTCGATTATTTACCTCTGCTCTCTTTCTTCTTCTATGCGCCAATACCTTCGCACAAACTGAAGATCAATCAATATCCATTAGTTATATAATTATAGGTGAATCAAAATCGTATGATTCCGCATTAAGAAAAGCTCAGAAGGCAAGCAACAAATTGGTTATTCCACTTAACCTGAGAAACTATTATGGAGATAAAGAAAATGGACTTAAAACAAGTGAAATTTGTGAATGTGGTGAAAATCATGGTTACATAGCCCGAGGAAGATATGACCATGGAACTTACATAAGCATTGAACACTCTAAAGGTTTCAATTCATTTGAAAAAAATACATATCTAATTATTATAGCAAGCGGTTCTGAAGCAGATGTTCATCCTCAACTAAACAAAACTTTATTAATTTATAATAAAGCCTACATTTTTCAGGAAAACGTCTATATGGGATGTATGCATTAATAGTATGAA
>JBFHHS010000141.1:0-7420 GCA_041596895.1 Crocinitomicaceae bacterium
CATTGAACAATGGACTTCATACCTTTCATATGAGGTTTAAAGATGCGCAACAAAAATGGAGTAGTGTTTCAAGTAAGTTTTTCTTCAAAAGTGAAACTACTGTTTCTGCTTCAAACAGTTTAACAGCATATGAGTATTGGTTCGATTCAGATTATACTTCAGTAGTTTCGACTTCAATTCCTAACGTGGCAGATGTTCAAACTATTGAGACACTTGATGCTTCTGCACTTAATAACGGATTACACACTTTCCATATTCGCTACATGGACGAGCAAGGAAAATGGAGCAGTACGAAAAGTCAGTTTTTCTTCAAGGGAACAAATGACGCGGTTTCAGGTAACAACCTTACCCAATATCAAACTTGGTTCGATGGTGACTACGCTTCAGTAGTAACGACTACCTTTCCTGCTTCAGCGGACATACAAACGATTGAGGCCATTGATGCAACAACACTTAACAATGGACTTCACGTGTTTCACATTCGTTATATGGATGAACATGGAAAATGGAGTAGTACAAAAAGTAAGTTCTTCTATCATACAGAGAATGTTCCTTCAACACCCGTGTTAATTTCAGGATACCGTCATTGGTTCGACTCAGATTTTGCAAATAATACGCAAGAAGTGGTTTCTCCTGCTGTTGCTGACTTGAACCTTGTTGATGTACTCGACTTGACACAAATCCCTCATGGTGAACATGTCTTACATTTCCAATTTCTAGATGATCATGGGAAATGGAGCAGTGTAACGACGGATACTATTCAGAAAATCTCGTTACCAATTGCTGAATTCGGAACTATGTCTACAATGATTTGTATTGGTGACCAAGTTGTTTTTGATAACAGCTCAATTGATGGCGATACTCACCTTTGGGATTTTGGTGATAGCGGATCCAGTGTAGATTCAGCAGGAACCCATATCTATAACACACCAGGTGTTTATGATGTGACTTTAACTGTTTCGGATACTATTACCGGAGCCGATAGTACGGTTACATTAAGCAATTACATCACAGTTGGTGATGTTGCAAGTGCATCTTTATCACTCAGTTCAAATGATTCTATTTGTCCAGGTGAAGACGTAACGATAACAGCTGAATCGGGATTTATTTATGCATGGAACACAACAGAAAGTACAGAATCCATCTCAACTTCTACAGCAGGTGATTATTATGTCACAATTACAGACGTTATGAATCCGGCTTGCGAAACATTGTCTGATACAGTTACCATCACGATAAACCCCGAACCCACAGTTGATTTGGGACAGGACCTTACGCAATGTGGAGGAATTGTCATTTTGGATGCAAATAATCCTGGAGATGTTTATTTATGGAACGATAACTCGGATCAACAAACTTTATCTGTTTCAACAACAGGTGAATATAGTGTTGAAGTAACGAATATTTTTGGTTGCTCTGCTTCAGACACCACTTTTGTGACAATTAACCCAATTCCAACAATTGATTTAGGTCCGGATATTGTCCAAATTAACCCTCCACTTCAATTAGACGCTGGCCCAGGGTTTACTCAATACGAATGGAGTACATTAGAATCTACACAAACCATTCAAGTAACAACAAACGGCGATTATTGGGTTGAAATTACCGATGCAAACGGTTGCGTGAATTCTGATACAATTAATGTGACATTTACAGTTGGAATGATTGAAGAGATAGATATTTTCTTCAAAGCCTACCCAAACCCAACAATGGATAAAGTGACGATCCAGACCTCTTCGTTTGATCCAGAACTTAAACTTCAATTAAGAGATAGCAATGGTAAAATTTTATTCTATGATCACATGGAAAGTGAGATTATCGAATTGGATTTAACAGCGCTTCCACCGGGAACTTATTTCATCGTATTTGAAAAAGAAGGCGTTGGATTATCTCGAATACCGATCATTAAGATGTAAAATTATGAATACTAAGAGCCTCCTTATGGGGGCTCTTTAGTTTTATAGTATCTTTGTCACCGTAAATTGATACATTGAGTGATATAACATACATCGACCGCAGCACAGGCAAAGAGAAAACAGAATCAGTTCCTGCCGAAGGAATCATGAAATGGTTATATGCTTCTCCGATAGGTAAAGCTGCATTAAACCTCTTAGTGAAACGTAAAATAGTTTCTGCTGTTGGCGGTTGGTACATGAACAGCAAAGCTTCAAAGAAACGCATTCAGAACTTCATTACAGATTACAATATTGAAATGTCGGATTACCTAGTCACAGACGCTTCAAAATTCAAACACTTCAACGATTTCTTTTACAGAAAAATCAATCCTGATAAACGACCAATTGGTGCTGGTGTAGTTTCTCCTGCGGATGGGAAAACATTAGCATTCCAAAAAATTTCAGATCAAACGAAATTCTTCATCAAAGGTTCAGAATTCGATTTAAAACGCTTCCTTGGAACAAACGAGTTAGCAAAGAAATACGAAGGTGGCTCCATGTTAATAATTCGTTTAGCACCCACAGATTACCACCGTTATCATTTTCCAGCAACAGGAACAGCGAGTGCAACAGAAATCATCAATGGTCATTATTATTCCGTTTCTCCAATTGCCTTGCAACAAAGCCTAGAAATATTCTGTGAGAATAAACGTAGCGTGAGTAAATTGACAACAGAATCGTATGGAGACATACTAATTTCTGAAGTTGGAGCTACTATGGTGGGAAGTATCCTCCAAACGTATGAAGCAGATACTAGTGTCGAATCCGGTTCAGAAAAAGGTTATTTTGCTTTTGGTGGTTCTACCGTGGTATTGTTGTTTGAAAAAGGGAAGATTCAGTTTTCAGACGACCTCATCCAGAATACATCAAACGGCATGGAGACACAAGTCCTCATGGGGCAGACGATTGGAGCATAAGCCATCATTTCAAAATAATTACTCTCCCTCTTCTACCTCAAAAGTCAATTTAGAAACATCCGGCGTAAATTCGGTTCCCGTCCATGTAATGCGGATTTTATTTATAACGGCTTGGGTCCAATCCATGGAATCGTCCATATATTCTCCATTTTCACGAACGAAGTATATTCAATGATAAAAACTATTAATAAACAAAAAAAGGGGAGCCTTTTACGAAGCTCCCCTTTTTTAATTAATTGTTATTACTTAATCCATAACAACGAACTCTTTCACAAGTAGTTCATCGTTATCAGTAAGGATTCTAATAATATATTTACCTGGAGCTAAAAACGTCGCATCCACTTTAGCGTCTACTAAGCTCATAGGTACAGTTACATTACGACCGAGTACATCAACTACTTCCATCGCTGCAATATTGGCATCAACTTTAATATTGAACACTCCATTGGTTGGATTAGGAAATAAAACAACCTCGATTGTATTTAATTCATCGATACCAACCTCAGTAACTGTAACACAGGCTGAAGTATCTGAACAACCATCTTCCGTTATAATTACAGCGAAGTCGCTACTATACGTCGGAGTATAATTATGATTTGTTTCTCCCACTAGAGGTGTATTACCAGCAGAACAATCTATCCATTGGTAAGTAACACCTGGAGCAACATTAGACGATACAATCGTAATTCCATCATTAGCAATATATGTTGACACATCAATGCTTTCGATTGTGACATCTTGAGTTTGACTCGATGTGTTCCCACAATCATCCACATAAGTCCAAGTTACAGTTGTTGTACCTAGAGCATTAATCGGGAAGACTTGAGTTGTTGTAGCTGTAACAACTCCAGAACAATTATCTGTTGCAGTTGGAGCAGTTAAAGTAACATCACAAAACGCAACTTCAGTAGGTAAATTGGCTATATCCGCCGCTGGAGCAGAAATATCATTTACAGTAATTGTCTGTGTAACCGTAATGGAATTTCCACAATTATCCGTTACACTATATGTTCGTGTGATTGTTTCAGGACATGATAATCCATCACTTACGTCACTCACAAAAGCAACCGTTGGTGTTGAACAATTATCGGCCTCACCTGTTACCATTCCTGGGTTTGGTAATGGTACATCGTCAATACACTGTACCGTAAGACTAAATGGATTAGAAGCCGTTGGTGGTGT
This sequence comes from Crocinitomicaceae bacterium, assembly GCA_041596895.1. GTDB lineage: Bacteria > Bacteroidota > Bacteroidia > Flavobacteriales_D > Crocinitomicaceae > UBA4466. The sequence goes on from JBFHHS010000141.1 coordinate 4,055, forward strand.
AACATCATGAAGGATAATAATCTGAGTTACGTCAATACTATTACCAGACTGATCAGCAACATTATAAACCCTTGAGATTGTGTCCATACAACCATCACCTGAAATAGCGTCACTAACATGAGTAACAATCACAGTACCTGAGCAATTGTCCATCGCATCAGTCACTACTGCCGCGTCAATTACAGCATCCGAAACACATTCATAATACATTGTATCAGGATTAGAAGCAGTAGGAGCAACAGCATCAGTAAGCACAACATCTTGTGATTGTGTAGATGAGTTTCCACTTGCATCTGTATATGTCCATGTAATTGTTGAATTTGTTGTGATAGGTAAAGTAGCATCATGCGTTACCGTAACAGCTGAACAGTTATCTGTAGCTGTAGGGTCTGTTAATGAAGTTACCTCACACACACCCGTTACGTCTGCTAAAGTTGTAACATCTGCAACTGGAGCTTCCGTTTCAACATTCGTAAAAGTCAATTCGTAATCTCCTTCATTTGAAGAAAAACCACCTATAACAACATAATAAGTTAAACCGGACGTAGTTAAAAAAGTAACTTGTGATTGTGCAGTACTATTGAAATCATCATTTCCATCAATACAATTTAAAGCTCCACAAGTACCTTCATACACCCAAATCTTCGTATCGTAGTCAGTTCCTGCATTCAATGATGAAACAGTCCATTCACCACCGTCTCCAGTAAATGTATACCAATTAGCACCACCTGATGCTGAAGAAGTACCACAGAATGAAGTTTCAGTAGAAGTTGTTCCACCAATTGTTGATCCTGTAACGGTTTGCGTATCACCGCAGGCGTTCATTGGAGCTAAATCGATTGCATTGGTACATTCTGAACCGGCACATACACTTACTGTAATACTAACAGCACTTGAATTAGGACATGTTCCTGAAGTTGTATACGTCACGGTATAAGTACCGGGAGTAGACGCAGAAACATCAACCTGACCTGTTGAAGCATTAATTGACAATCCAGCAGTTGAAGAAAATGTTCCTCCTGCTAAACCAGTAATCGTTGGCGTTGGATCAGTGTCATTCACACAGTACGAAGCAGCTGAATAATTGAATGAAGCATCATCTGAAGCATTTACCGTTACCGTCATTGTTCCACAAGAACCTGGTGTTGAGCAACCGCCTTCACCTCTAATAAAATAAGTTGTTGTTGAGCTTGGTGAAACCAAAAATGTAGATGATGCAGTAGTACCAATTTGAGTTCCTCCACAAGAACCAGTATAAATGTGCCATTGTGTGGCATCATTTAAATTTCCGGAGATATTAAGTGTTGTATTAGACCCTGCACAAATTGAATTTGTCCCAGAAATTGAAGGAACATCAGGTTCTGTACATCCCGCCGTACCTTTTATTGATACTTCAGCCAATCGATTTCCGCCTGATCCACCACCTGTAGTGCAAAGCCATCTGATATAAACGTTTGGTTGATTATCTACAGCCGCTGGCATAGCCACATCTGAAGCTGAATAAAAACCGCATCCACCACTCACAGTAGAAGTATATGGTCCAACAACATCTACCCAAGTAGACCCATTAAGACTATATTGAAATTTAAATCCTGTTGGTCCTCCAGTAAAACTACCGTGTTGAAAGGAGTAGGTAATTGAAGAGTAACCTGAAGTTGAAAAGGATGTTGACACCCACGTATCATTGACTCCGAAGTTATTACAGATTGCTTCTTGAAAACCACATCCTACACCTGAGAAAAATGGCGTGGACCCTGTACCTGTTGTACTAATTACGGTTCCGTTATTTGCTGGTATTCCAGACGAAGAGACTCCGCTTGAAAAGAAATTCCATCCCACAAGTGTCGTTTGTGCGAAAGAACCATGGATAAGACATAAGGCCACAGCAAGGCCAAAGAATTTACTTAAAATTGATTTCATCATTAATGGTTAGGTTATACAAAATAACTATTCGAGTCAAAAGTATAGAAATTAACAATGTAAAATTAAATTAATTCGCTTTTTAACATTTAAACAAAATAAATTTTCTCCCAAAAGAATGGATGGTTTTATACTGATTAAAGTAGTACGGACATTTAAGTACGCTTTCTGTGTTCACTCTCCCCCAGCATTAGAGTATGCGCTTCAAAAGCTTAATCCTCTTCTACCTCAAAAGTCAATTTAGAAACATCCGGCGTAAATTCGGTTCCCGTCCATGTAATGCGGATTTTATTTATAACGGCTTGGGTCCAATCCATGGAATCGTCCATATATTCTCCATTTTCTCTAGAAAAGTAGGCAATGTTATCCTCCCAATAATCTGCGCCCATAAACTCGACGTTTTCCGAGAACCAAAACAACCCGGCTTCCGACATATTTTCTGAACGAATGGCTTCAAACAACCGTTCACCATTATTAAAGAGATACGCTTTTCCACCGATCATTCCGCATGCTTCTGCATGAAAGGAAAGGATGCACATATCTTGCACATTTGTTAATCCTTGGTTATGGTCCACTTCGATACTGATTGTAGATGAACTGATTTCAACTTCATGACCGTAATAATTCTTATTTTTATCCATAACACGCACGCGTGCAAACATCCGGCTATCGCGCTCTGCCGTAGTTAACAAATACGTATGACCATTAATTTCTTTATGGTCCAATGCGATCAATCCTCCAAGCACGTAACCTGTTTTCTTATCTGCTTTTACTTTATACCAATGCCAAGGTTTACCATTGATGTGTGTTGTTGTTTCCGATTTCTTAATAATTTTTACCGGATCTCCAATGCGTAATGTGTCCATAGCTTTTGACGTTGGATCATCTTGAGAGCGCAACACCACGTTGTTACCATACATAAGTTGGGTACTCCCCTCCTCAAATTCGAAACTGTAATCGATGTAAAACGTTTGATCTTCTTGTGAGAAAAGGATCGTTGGAAGGAGGATGAGGAGGGTTAGGAGTGTTTTCATAGTTGTTCTTTTTCGTTCTGTAATATACGGTTTTCGTTTTTTAATAATACTTACTTTCTTTTGTCTTGAAACAAAAGTAAGTAACAAAGAAAAGTTCAAGGCTGTGTTTTATACACAGAAGTAAACGAGGCCGTTTTTTCGATTTTGGGGGGATGATCGTTTTGTTCAGAGAAGTGTTCGATGTTGTTCTTTATTATTTGGGGGTTGATCGTTTTTAGGTTGGGGTGTGCGGTTGTTTGTTTGATTTCTGTTTTGCCTTACTTTCTTTTGTCTTGAAACAAAAGTAAGTAACAAAGAAAAATTCAAGGCTGCGTTTTCTATGCTCTAAAACTACGTTTCAATCCACTATCGTTACCCAAACTTTCAAACGCCTTTCGCAAAGCACAGCTTTGAAGGCTGAGCTCAAACAAGG
>JBFHHS010000142.1:0-7281 GCA_041596895.1 Crocinitomicaceae bacterium
AAATTAGATGGCGTTTCAATTTACCCTAACCCATCTGAAGGGTTAGTTAATGTAACCAATGAGAACAATGCAAATAATGTAATCACTGTTTACAATATGGTTGGTGGAGTCATCCTGTCTCATAAATCGCAAAAATCAACAACCATTGACTTGTCTTCTCAAGGAACAGGTATTTATATGGTAAAAGTGACAAATGAAAACGGTTCTATGGTAGAACGTGTTGTGATCAAATAAGTATAATATTAATAACCTTAGTACGTTTCTCTCTGTTTGTTTTTTGTTTCTAGCGATTAGTTTTAGCAGTTGTAAGAAGGATTATGTTTGTCATTGTGATTTCGAATCACAAGGTTTTGATGATTATTGGGTTACATTTAATACGACTAAAAGTAAAGCCAAAGATAATTGCCAAGAACATGAACTTTCACATCCAACCGTTGAAGTTAAATGTGTAATAGTAAATTAATAATTCGAATTCTTAGATTTCTTCCACCCTCAACTAATTCATTTTACCGATATTTGTCAAAAATTAAGCTTTATGTCAAAACTTACGACCCTTCATGAATTTATCATGGACAGACAATCAGATTTCAAATATGCATCTGGTGAACTTTCTAGATTATTAAGTGATATCGCTATCGCGTCAAAAGTGGTTAGTAAAGATGTACGTAGAGCGGGTTTAATGGAAGATATTTTAGGTGCTCACGGTAGCACAAATATCCAAGGGGAAGAACAACAAAACTTAGATGTAATTGCTGATAATGCATTCATCAACATTTTTAAAGCGGGTGGTGAAGTTTGTGGAATTGCTTCTGAAGAGAACGATGATTTCATGCCATTCACTTCTGAATTCTCTAAAAAAGGAAAATACGTTGTATTGTTTGATCCTTTAGACGGCTCTTCTAACATTGATGTGAACGTTTCCATCGGAACTATCTTCTCCATTTACAGAAGAAAAAGTGAAATCGGAACAGAAGCTACAATAGAAGATATGCTTCAACCAGGTGATAACCAAATTGCTGCGGGTTATGTGCTTTATGGTTCTTCTACCATGTTGGTTTACACGACTGGAAAAGGGGTGAACGGATTTACATTAGACCCATCAATCGGAGAGTTTTGTTTATCTCACCCGGACATGAAAATGCCAGAAAATGGTCGCATTTATGCAATGAATGAAGGAAACATCAATATTTGCGAGCCTGGAATTAAAGAATACATCGAAACATACTGTCAACAAACTTTACCTGGTGCTAGTCGTCCATATTCTGGAAGATACATCGGTTCATTAGTGGCTGATTTCCATAGAAACCTAATCAAGGGTGGAATTTACATTTATCCAGACACAACTACTGATCCAGAAGGAAAATTACGCTTGTTATACGAATGTAACCCATTGGCGTTTATAGCTGAACAAGCCGGCGGATTAGCAACGGATGGCAGACAACGTGTTTTGAGTATCAGGCCAGAACGTTTACACCAACGTGTATCATATTTTGTTGGATCTAAAACAATGATGGAGCAAGCTATGAGCTTCATGAAATAATTAGCATGGACGTAAAAGAGTTAAAGTCAGCTTTTTCTAAGTCCGACCAAATTGATTCCACTGCCAACGCGCTTCAAATTATTGGAACGAAAATAAAGTGGAAAGGCCATGTTGGTTCTTCCAAATCAATCGCCGCTTCGTGTGTTGCAGATCAAGCTCCTGGAAATCATGTTTTTATCCTTGAAGACAAAGAACAAGCCGCTTATTTCTTAAATGATATAGAGGGATTAAATCCGAATAATTCAAATGTTCTTTTTTACCCTGCATCATATCGTGTTCCTTATGAATTAGAGAAAACGGACAATGCCAATGTAGTTGCTCGGGCAGAGGTCCTAGAAAAGATAAGCAAAGGAAATAACACTTGGGTTGTCACCTACCCTAAAGCACTTTTCGAAAAAGTTCCTTCTCAAAAGAACCTTGTTAAAAGTACATTGAAGGTTGAAGTTTCTAAATCCTATTCTATAGATTTCATCAATGAAACGTTGCAAGACGAAGGTTTTGAACGTGTTGATTTCGTTTATGAACCGGGCCAATTTTCTATTCGAGGAGGTATAGTTGATGTTTTCTCTTTTTCAAATGATCACCCGTACCGAATTGAATTTTTTGGAGATGAAGTAGAAAGCATTCGAACATTTGACGCAAGCACTCAACTTTCAATCAATACGCACAAACACTTTAATATCGTCCCGAATATTCAGGGGAACATGATTCGACAAGGCAATGTTTCTATTTTCGATTTTGTTGGTGAAAACGTAACAGTTTGGGTGTCTTCAGTTGAACAAATAAAAACTCAAATAGATAAAGAATATAAAAAAGCGGTTAAGATTTATGATGCATTGGACACAGCAACGGTGCCAACCATTCCCGCAGATTTATTCCTACATCCTACAGATTTAGATAAAACGTTGGATGCTTTTTCTGTCGTTGAGTTTGGATCAGATCAATACTTTAAAAACGCGAACGTAATTGAATTCAATTTTACACCGCAACCCAGTTTTAATAAAAACTTCGATATCCTTGCAGAGGATTTAGTAAATAGAACAAAGGCAGGCTCAACCAATTTGATTTTTTCAAATCAACCGAAACAAGTCGATCGACTTTATCAGATTTTTGAGGACATCAACAAAGAGGTTGTGTTTCAGCCAGTGCATATAGCCCTGCACGAAGGATTCATTTCTCCTGACAATAAAATCGTTTGTTATACGGACCATCAAATCTTTGAACGCTTCCATCGTTTTAGGTTAAAAGAAGGGTTTAGACAAGCAAAACAAGCGCTTACACTTAAAGAATTATATGATTTACAACGAGGTGATTATGTAACCCACATTGATCACGGTGTTGGTAAATTCTCTGGTTTAGAAACCATTGATGTCAACGGAAAACCGCAAGAAGCCATTCGGTTACTCTACCGCGATAATGACGTGCTCTACGTTGGTATTCACTCTTTGCATCGTATTTCAAAGTTTACGAGTAAGGATGGTGGAGCGCCAAAAATGAATAAGTTGGGGACACAAACGTGGGCCAACTTGAAGAAGAAAACCAAGAATAAAATCAAGGAGCTTGCTTTCGATCTCATCAAATTATACGCAAAACGAAAATCACAACCTGGGTTTGCCTTCAGTCCGGATTCATACTTGCAAAATGAATTGGAAGCATCTTTTATGTATGAAGACACACCAGATCAATTGAAAACAACCATAGCCGTGAAAGAAGACATGGAGTCGAAAACACCTATGGATCGTTTGGTTTGTGGTGATGTTGGATTTGGTAAAACAGAAATTGCTATTCGTGCTGCATTCAAAGCCGTTGCGGATAATAAGCAGGTTGCGATGTTGGTTCCAACAACGATTCTTTCACTTCAACATTACCGAAGTTTCAAAGAACGATTGAAAGATTTTCCGTGTAATGTTGATTACATCAACCGTTTCAAAACAGCCAAGCAAGTAACGGAAACATTGAAGAAACTGGAAGCTGGTGAAATCGATATCTTAATTGGAACTCATGCCATCGTTGCTAAACGCGTCAAATTCAAAGACCTTGGATTAATGATCATTGATGAAGAGCAAAAGTTTGGTGTTTCAGTAAAAGACAAATTGAAAACTCTTCGTGCAACAGTTGATACACTTACATTAACTGCAACTCCAATCCCAAGAACACTTCAATTCTCGTTAATGGGCGCTCGTGATTTAAGTATCATCAATACGCCACCACCTAACAGACAGCCGGTTTTAACAGAAGTTGTTACGTTTAATGAAGAACTGATTCGTGATGCGATTTCGTATGAAGTTGGTCGTGGTGGTCAAGTGTTTTTTGTTCACAATCGCCTTCAAAACATCATGGAAATTTCGGGAATGATTCAACGCCTTTGCCCTGGAATTCGCGTAGGTATTGGACACGGCCAAATGGACGGTAAAGAACTTGAGAAAATCATGATGGGTTTCATCAATCACGAATACGACGTGCTTTTAGCAACAACAATTATAGAGTCGGGAATTGATATTTCCAATGCAAATACGATCATCATCAACCAAGCCAATAACTTTGGAATTAGTGACCTTCACCAGTTGCGCGGTCGTGTTGGTCGTTCCAATAAAAAAGGATTCTGTTACCTGATTGCTCCTTCTCAAAGCGTCATGACTTCTGAAGCAAGAAAACGATTAGATGCTTTGGTTCAGTTCTCAGATTTAGGTTCAGGCTTCAACATCGCCATGAAGGATTTAGATATTCGTGGGGCAGGAAATATGTTGGGAGGAGAACAAAGTGGATTCATTGCAGACATCGGTTTTGAGATGTATCAAAAGATTTTGAACGAAGCCATTGATGAGTTACGTGAAGGAGAATTCAAAGAATTATTCGAAGATCGAAATAGTGATAATTTAACTTCTTTCGTGAAGGATTGTATTCTTGAAACAGATTTAGAAGTTCGAATTCCAGACGATTATGTGAATAGTGTTGCAGAACGATTGAGTTTGTATCAACAAATGGACAACGTTAAAAACGAAGAAGAACTTACTGTTTTCGTGAAGCAATTGGAAGATCGATTTGGTCCAATACCAAAACCAGTTGAAGAGTTAATACTTTCTTTCAAGCTACGATGGTTAGCTCAAGAAATCGGTGTGGAAAAGTTAGTACTGAAATCGAATAAAATGATTGGTTATTTCATCGCGAATCCACAATCTAAATACTACGAATCTCCGATATTTACAAAAGTGCTAGACTTCATGCAAAAACACCCAATGGAAGTGAAGTTAAGTGAGAAAAATGACCGCTTGAGAATCATATATTCAGATGTTAAGTCATTGACTGATGCTTACAGTCGATTAGATCGTGTTCTTAAATTAAACTAAAGCCATACTTTTCACGTTAGTGTTTGAAAATGAACACTAGTAACAGTCTACTTTTTCTGTTAAATTTGAAGGATGTCAAAAACGCCAAGGGCAATTGTTTCAGTAACCAATGATTTATACACGGATAACCGTGTGAATAAAGTATGCTTATTTCTTGTTGAACAGGGATACGACGTGTTATTGGTTGGACGTAAACGAAAGTCTAGCCCAGACCTTGCACCACGTTCTTATCAAACAAAACGCATGAAATTGTTGTTTGAAACTGGCGCAAAGTTTTATGCATTTTTCAACCTCAGGTTATTCTTTCTCCTACTTTTTACACGATCTGATATCGTTGTGGCAAATGATTTAGATACACTTTTGGCCAATTATGTCGCGTGTAAGTTTAAATCAAAATGCAAATTGGTTTACGATTCACATGAATACTTCACAGAAGTTCCTGAGCTAATCAACCGACCAAAAGTTCAAAAAGTTTGGTTGCGCATCGAACGGTACATCTTTCCAAGACTAAAGGATATTTATACCGTGAACAACTCAATTGCTGAGATCTATGCTGAAAAGTATAAGAAAGAGATTAAAGTTGTTCGTAACATATCGCAGCGTTGGTATCCTGACACAATCCAAAGTAAAGAAGCACTTAGAATTCCTGAAAATAGAAACTTAATTATTCTCCAAGGAGCCGGAATTAATGTTGATCGTGGAGCCGAAGAAGCAGTTGAAGCGATGTTGCACATTGATGCCGTTTTGATGATTGTGGGAGATGGTGATATCGTTCCACAACTTAAAATTCGTGTAAAAGAATTGAATCTTGCGGAAAAAGTGTTGTTTTACGGGAAAAAGCCCTATGCAATGATGATGAATTATACACATCATGCCGATATCGGATTGACATTGGATAAGCCCACCAACCTTAATTACAAGCTTTCATTACCCAACAAGGTATTTGATTACATGCATACAGAAACAGCTGTTGTTGCAACGGAAATTAAAGAAGTTGCGGCTGTGATTCGCAAGCACAACATTGGAGAAATTCTACCAGATCTTTCTCCTGAAACGTTAGCAAAAACAATCAATGCATTGTTCAATAACCCAACACTGTTGAACACGTACAAAGAAAACTGTAAATCCGCCGCTGCGGTCGAAAACTGGGAGAGGGAAACTGAGGTTTTAAAAACAATATATCCACATGTCTAAGTCTATACATATCGTTGCTTTGGACGTTCCTTTTCCGTTGGATTATGGTGGAGCGATAGATATGTTTTTTCGTATAAAGGCATTGCATACTTTGGGTTACAAAATCACTTTGCACTGTTTTGAATATGGGCGAGGAGAACAAAAGGAACTGGAAAAATATACGGACAATGTCTTTTATTATTCGCGTAAAAAAAGAATGATTGATTGGTTGAGCTCTACCCCATTCATTGTAAAATCGAGGGCAGATAATTCCTTATTAAAGAACTTAACTTTGGATAAATCACCAATCCTTTTTGAAGGAATTCATACCACTGCTTTTCTGAATGATTCACTTTTATCTGAACGTGTAAAGTTGGTACGTTGTCACAATATAGAACATGATTATTACAAAGCCTTGGCAAAACGAGCATCGGGTGTCAAGTCTATTTTCTATAAATCAGAAGCAAAAAAACTGGCCAAGTATGAAACGGTTTTAAACGAAGCAACTGCTTTACTCGTAATACAAAACAACGATTTAGCACACTTTGAACAAATTAACCCAAAAACATATTTACTTCCTGCTTCATTACCTGAAATAGAAATTAAAGCGGATGTTGAGCTGAAAGATTATGTGCTTTTCCATGGAAACCTATCCGTTTCAGAAAACGAAGAAGCTGCAACCTGGTTGATCCACAATGTATGTTCTAAAATGAAAGAAATCGACTTTGTAATTGCGGGAAAATCTCCATCACAAAAACTTGTTTCGTTGTGCAAACAAAACAATATTAATGTCATACCAACACCTTCTGCAAAGCAGATGGAAAAATTAATTACTGAGGCGCGTGTTCATCTTCTTTATACAACTCAACCTACAGGATTGAAGTTAAAATTGTTGAATGCATTAATATCTCAAGGTATTGCCATAGTCAATTCAAATATGATTGATGGAACGGATTTGGGAGTACATTGTCGCATTGCGAATTCTCCAGAATCATACATGTTACATATCAAAGAATGCTTCGAAAACCAAGTTGATTCAACTGAAAATTTAACGCGAAGAAAATCCATTGAAAAAGCTTATAACACAGTTCAAAACTGTAAGCTCATTGAGACACTTTGCAACGAATTGACTATTTAATCACAGAGACATTTTTTCTCATCTGTACTCCTTCTTGATCAATGATCATTGAATAAATTCCATTTGAAAGGGATGAAACATCG
>JBFHHS010000143.1:0-7192 GCA_041596895.1 Crocinitomicaceae bacterium
AATGGAAAATGGCCTGTTAGCTGTGTGTTAAGAGTGCCTATTGGAGCTTATGGTTCTGGTGGACCGTACCACTCTTCAAGTGTAGAGTCGGTTTTGACAAATATCCGTGGAATTAAAATTGCTTATCCATCAACTGGTGCCGATTTGAAAGGGTTGATTAAGTCAGCTTATTACGATCCAAATCCAGTTGTCTTATTGGAACATAAGGGCTTGTATTGGTCTAAAATCGCGGGTACTGAAGGTGCTATGTCAATTGAACCTGACGAAGATTATGTGATTCCTTTCGGAAAAGCTCGTGTGGTCCAAGAGGCTGATGCGACTGCAATTGAAAAAGGTGAGTCGTGCGTAATCATTACTTATGGTATGGGGGTTTACTGGTCAATCGAAGCGGCGAAGAAATTTGAAGGTAAGGTTGAAATCATCGATTTAAGAACGCTAAATCCATTAGATCACGATAAAATCAATGAGGTTTCTGAGAGACATGGTAAGGTGATGTTGGTGACAGAAGAGTCTGTTGAGGCTTCGTTTACTTTAGGTCTAGCGGGTAGAATTCAACGGGATAATTTTAAGTCATTAGATGCGCCTGTCTCTATTGTTGGTTCTGTCGATACTCCTGCAATTCCATTGAATTCAATCTTGGAAGCTACGTTGTTGCCAAATGCTGAAAAAGTGGCGGTAGCGTTAGGTGAATTGTTGTCGTTTTAATCGATAAATCCTTCGTATGTCCAATGAAAGGTGTCTTCCAGTAATGGTAGAGCTGTATTGTCCATGGGGATTAATTTAACGGTTTTTGATTCATCAGCGTTTTGTGTTGTCAAGACGAGTGTGTCTGAGTTAAACGTATATTTCATTGTTATTTTTTCATCCACAAATGTAATCGTTGACTGTATCGGTGAAGTGCGGATGCGATAATCTTCGAAATGTTGCGAGTCATCCTCTGTGATTAAATAGCCCTTGGTGTGGAAATGGATATGCCTCACATTTCCGTCCCAAATTCCATCTTTTTCCGATGAAATAATTTCATAGGTTTTTCCTAGCATGTGCTCTGATTCATTTGGTCTTACAGGATTGACAAAAGGTAAAATACAATCTAGGATCAACAGTCCAATGACGCTTCCTTTGATTAATCGACCTAATTTTGTTGATTCAGTTTTCGCAGATTCTGAATTGTGCGATACGGTTGTCTGAAGGACAAGTGCTTGATATAATAAGCGACCGTAAAAGCTCAATAAATATATGGTTAACAAGACTAAATAGCCGGATAGAAATTTGACTGTGATGTCGAATCCGATGTTTATCATGAGTATGTTAATCGTTATTCCAAGACTTGTGATTAATCCAATTAGTCGTGTTTTTGGATGGAATAAAAATAGCGCTGTTATGGTTTCGATTATCCCCATAAATAGATTGTATCCGAATGAAGAACTCATCGATGTCCAAAACACAATGTCTTTTGTAAGTTGTCCGATAGGGGTGTGAAGTGTATTCGGCTCAGGTGCGTAAAACTGATTTTGGAATAGTTTGTCAACGCCATATTTGAGTAAGAAATATGCAAGGATGTAAGTGCTTATTGTCTTCAAATAAATGGAGGTCTGTTTTGGATTTAGGTTTGAAAAGAATAGTAAAACACTATTCGTGATGATGGCTAAAATTAGTGTCGCTAAGGCCAATTCATATAGTAATATTGAATCTGATGCAGCAAACTTAAATGAAGGAAAAAGTGCGTATGGAAATGGAAGGATCGCAGCTGTGAAGATAAGCCACGATCCTAGAATATTTTGAATGAATGTTTTTGGGAGCATTTAGCTTCTTCTGTTTGGATAAAAGGTGTAACCTAAAATGGATACTCCGATAATTCCAAGGGCCCATGGCAATCCATTTCTAATTGGCCAGCCATTCGGTGACGGGACCATTTCAAGCTCTTCATCAAATCCAACAAAAACAGTCGATGATGGATACATTTTACGGATTACTTTTAAGTTATATCCGTTTTTTACAAAATAAGGATGGTCGCAAACTGTGTCGCGCATTAAACTGGATTGATAGCCGTATGAACGGACTTCAATAATGCAATTTCCACCATCGTAGATAATACTGTCAATTTCTATCGCAGGCATACCAAAATTGTCCTTTTCAAGATGGACTTCGGCTAAGTCACCGGCGTGACTTCGATTAGAAATGATGTTTGTTTGTGCAAAGAGGGCTGAAGTCATTATGGACATCAAGCAAATTGTTACTAGTTTCATAAGTGTTGTTTTGAACTAGTACATTCAATTGTTTGTTTGGTTCAGTTTAAATGTGATTTTAACATATTGTGCCAAATCAAATGCCCTTTTGGGGAAAGGTGCACACCGTCAAAAGAATAAGCCGGATTGAGTTCTTTGTTGGATGTAAGTTTGGTGTGAACATCTAAATAAGTAAGCTTGTATTCCTGTGATAATTCGTTCAAGTGAAGATTTAAATCAACAATTTGAGTGTTGATGTTCTTAGAGCAGTAAGCAGTCATTTGATCGCTTTCATTAGCAACGGGAAAGATACTTGTTATAATGATTTCGGTTTGTGGACTTTCCTCGCTTATCGTTTGGATGAGTTTTCTGAATCGCTTAATGATCTCTGAATTGTCTAGTTTTAAGTCGCCAATGTCATTGATGCCTGCTTCAATAATAATTTTTTTCGGATGACCGGATACTATTGGTGAAAGACGATTTTGCATTCCTGAAATATGATCTCCATTGATGCCGCGATTCATGATAGGAGCAGAGGTGGTTTCTTGTATTTCAAGATTGTGTGTGTGACTTGTTCCTAATAGTACAATTGAATTGGTGTCGATAGGAAGAAGGTTAAAGTATTGATCGCGTTGCATCCAGTAGCTTTCGTTCACCTGTACCGTTTCTTTTGGTGATAGTTTTGAAATTATTTTTGGAATAAAATAGATTGCTGCCATGACATTTACAAGCAATGAAGCCAATAATACAAAGCGCATTCGTTTACTCATGATAACTTTTTTCGTTTGGTAGAATCGTAAACTTATGAATTATTATTGAGCAATTTATATGAGTTCTGATAAAGTGACTTCTACTATTAACAAAGTGGAGAGGATAACATCTCGTGATTGCGTTGAGCTTGGCGCTCTTTTGAACTAACTTTACATGTGTAAATAAATAGCTCATGAAGTTTGATAAAGCTTATACAGTAAAGGAAATTGCGGATTTGTTGGGTTGCCCATTTATGGGAGATCCAAATCACATCGTTACTGGATTAAATGAAATTCATAAAGTTGAAAATGGCGATTTAGTTTTCGTCGATCATTCGAAATACTACGGAAAAGCACTAAAAAGTGCGGCAACTACGATTTTAATTGATCAAGAGGTGGAGTGTCCAGAAGGTAAAGCTTTGATTATTTCAAGTGCTCCTTTTGACGATTATAATAAATTGGCACGCCATTTCTCGCCTTTTATTCCACAGAAAGTTGCAGTTAACGATGATGCTGAAATTCATGAGTCTGCTATTATTTACCCGAATGTTTTCATTGGGAAGAATGTGAAGATTGGGGCTGGCTCAATTGTTTATGCTGGTGCGTCAATTGGAGATAATACAACCATTGATACAAATGTGGTTGTGGGTCCAAATTGCGTTATTGGTCATGCTGCTTTTTATTACAAAAAGAAACCTACTGGGTATGATCGAATGCATACTTGCGGTGGTGTCCATTTAAAGGATAATGTAGAGCTGGGAGCACTTTGTACAATTGATTCTGGTGTGTCTGCATTGACTGTTATTGGAGAAGGTTCTAAACTGGATAATCACGTTCATGTTGGACATGATACTGTTATTGGTAAGAATTGCCTGATGGCAGCAAATGTTGGTTTAGCTGGCTGCGTGATTGTAGAAGATAATGTAACACTTTGGGGGCAGGTTGGCTGTGCTAGTGATATCGTTATTGGAGAGGGAGCAGTCGTCCTTGCACAATCTGGAATTGCGAAAAGTTTACCGGGAGGTAAAACCTATTTTGGTTCGCCTTGTGGTGAAGTGAAATCGAAATTTAGAGAAATGGCTGCACTTCGAAAATTACCTGAAATTCTAGAGAACTTATAATGATTGATAACCTCGTAAAAAATCTCGAAAGTCAAATTAAGCATAAGGATTTTAAGCTTAATTCACTATTGGAAATTACGACGGCTATCAACTCGAACGAGAATGTAGATAAAATTATTGAGCTGTACGCTTTTATCGTGCGAGAACAGTTGGGATATGAACGCTTTGTTCTGTTTAATCGCCAAAAGGAATGGAATTGCTTACTCAAGATTGGTTATAAAGGGAAAGTCAATAATGTCGATGTCGAAGCGGAATTGTCTCGCTTTGAAGAAATTACCATGATTCAGTCTTCGCAGTCGAAGTTTTTAAGCGATTTCGATGTGGTTGTCCCCGTGCATCATAAAGGTCAATCATTGGCTTTTTTATTAGTGAAAGGCGTAGAGTACGATGGAAAACACTTGAGTAGTGAGTTGAATTACATGAGCTTCGTACAGACGTTAACGAATATCATTGTGGTTGCTATAGAGAACAAGCGTATGGCTAATTTAAAGGTTAAACAAGAGCGCTATAAAAAGGAATTGGAGGTTGCTAAAACAATGCAGCAGTTGCTCTTTCCAGAAGAATTACCTTCGAATAAACGAATGGATATTTCAGCGAAATACACTCCAAGACATCAGGTGGGTGGCGATTACTATGATTTTATTCCGATTGGTGAAGATGAATACATTATTTGTATAGCCGATGTTTCTGGAAAAGGAATTTCTGCGGCTATGTTAATGGCGAATTTTCAAGCAACGCTAAGAACGTTATTCGAATATCAAAAATTTGATTTGAAAACACTGATTATCGAATTGAATAAGAAAGTGATGAATAGCGCAAAAGGAGAGAAATTTATCACTTTCTTTCTAGCGCATTATGATGCGTCTACTCGTAAATTAGAGTATATCAATGCAGGGCACAATCACCCGTTTATTACGAATGGAAAGGTTGTGGAGGATCTGGATCAAGGTTGTATTGGTTTAGGTATGATGGATGAGCTGCCATTTATTAATGTTGGTGAAAAGGAGTTGAAACCTAATACTACAATTGTATTGTACACAGATGGTGTGGTAGAACTTGAGAATGAGGCCGAAGAGTTTTTTGGTACAGAGCGATTGGTGAAACTGGTTCACAGTTATTACCCTCTTAAAATGGAGGATATGAATAGTTTGATTTTCTCAAAGTTAGATGAGTGGAAAGGGCCTTTGCCGCTTGTTGATGATACAGCCATTTTTAGCTGTCGCTTTTTCTAAGGGAGTTACCTTAAAATATACATCTTACCAAAATCCTTCGTGAAATGCGTGTCTGCTCCTGAGTCTCTGTGCTTTATATCTTCTCCATTAATGCGTGCTCGTACGCGGTATAAATAAACGCCATTCGCTAGAGGATCACCAAATTCATCTGTACCATCCCATGCAAAGTCGGTTATATTTCTTCCGATGGATAATGGTCCCAATTCCATTTCTGTAATTTCACGAACAACCTTACCGCTAACAGTCATTATTTGTATAATTATATCATCCGGAGTTTCAGTACCAGTCAATGTAAATACAAAACGGGTACTTGTACTAAATGGGTTCGGATAATTCATCATCTTCGTAATAGTCGATTCGTGAATGATTTCAAAATTCACTTTGTATTCCATTTCACCGGATAAATTCCCGCTACGATCAGTTCCCTGTACAAACAGTGTGTATGTCCCATCCATCGTAAAGTCAGTTGGCCAAATTATCTTGAAACGCTTATTTGAGCTTTCAGCTGGTACCCATTGCATTATAGTTGTTCCACTTGCGTCTGTGAATGGTATTTTACGCAAAGTTCCTGCTGGGTCTGTTAAATATACCCCGAACAACGTGGTATCAGAAACGTCATCCATAATTAGGTATTCATTATCGTCCTTCAGCGTTATTAATATTTCACTGTTTGGATCAATGATGTCGCCATTCAGAATATGCGTACCGTTGAATGTAACATCAAGTATCGGGTTTACGTCATCTGCATTTACATAGAACGGGATTTGCAGTAAGTTGTTAAAATGCTCTTGCTCTGGTTGATCGGTAATGTACAAACTACCATTAATATAAGGGTTAACTTCAACCCAAAGCGAATTTACACCCGCCAGTCCAACTGTAGAGAAGGTGATGGTGTCACGTAAAGTTTCTCCAACACGTAATGAATCTTGTCGTGGATAACTGATAAAGTGATTGGTTTGATTTTGATCTTCTACCCAATAATTCACAAGCAATGAATCCATGTCCAAAGAGTAGATGTTCTTGATGTCAACAGCAAAATCAACGGTTTGACCTTCGAATAGGGTATCGCTCAATTGCGACCATAAATATCCATTTGTTCCGTCGATTGCAGCTTCTGGAAGTGGTTGGAAAAGAACGTGCCAACGATCAATTTGAGCTGGTGTGTTCGTGATTGTGTCGTTATAATATGCGCTTAAACTAATGTATGGATATTGACTTGCATCTATGAAGTTATTCAAATCTAAGATGGAATCGTTTAGTGTGAATGATGTATCGAGTGTGGTTTGATAGGCGCCAGAAATGTCATAGGCATCGATATATAATATGGTCGAATCGGCTGAAGTACCTTCTGCTGGATCTTGTTTCCAATAGACGTTGCCCCATTCTGCTGATGGCCCAATAAGTGTGGAAGTCTCTCTTCCTTCGAAATCATTCCCTATTAAATCCGCGGATAAGAATACATCATCGGTTGGACTCGCAGCAAACAATTCAATTACTGTCGAAGGGTCTCCTTTCTTACAGAAAAATGCAAATGGTGCGTTCACTCTTCCTCCATGAATGCTGTCTGAACCTAATCCTGCAAATGTGTTGTACATATTTGTAGAGTCAAGACTGTTCCATTGGTCGTATGATGTCGTGAGTGGTGAGTAGATTAAGATGTAATGCCCCGTTGGAACTTGATTGTTCACCATGTCTTGAAAGGCTGCTAATCGCACCGGATCGTTTTGATTGAAAGTGAAATACTTCATTGGACGTCCCGCACAGGCACCATTATCGTTGTTGTTTCCGAAGTTATTTCCCAGATTTTCTCCCCAAGGAACATAGCGCGTTCCCCACGATTCTAAGGTCACCGGGTCTACCACCGC
>JBFHHS010000144.1:0-7184 GCA_041596895.1 Crocinitomicaceae bacterium
ACTCATCAACAATTTGTTCGATGTATTTAGTCTTACTACTGCCGCAATCAATAACTAAAATCATAATTCAATTTCTCCTATACCTTGTCGAATAATCTCCATTTTACCATCAACACAATTCACTACAGTTGATGCCTCAAGGTTACCAGTTCCACCATCAATAATTAATTCAATTTTATCATCAAATTTCTCATAAATAGAGTAGGGATCCACAAAGTAATCCAGGATTTCATCTTCATTGTTATGTAGTGATGTGGTTGCTATAGGGTTCCCTAACACTTCAACTATTCGTCTAATTGTATTGTTGTTTGGAATTCGAATACCAATTTCTTTTTTGTTAGTATCAAACAACCTAGGAACCTCATTTGTTGCCGTTAATATAAATGTAAATGGTCCTGGAAGCGAACGGTTTAACAATTTATATGTTGATCGATCTATCGGTTTTACATAATCCGAAAGATTGCTTAAATCAGAACAGATAATCGCAAAGTTGGCTTTCTTTAACTTTAGACCTTTCAAAGCTGCCAACGCATTCAACGCCTTCTTATTATATAAATCACACCCCATGGCGTATACGGTATCAGTAGGAAAAATAATTATTCCTCCTTTACGCAAAACTTTAACAGCCTGTTCAATCAGACGTTCATCGATATTATCTTCATTAATTTCTATAAGCATGTTTCAAAGATACGGTTAATCCAAATCCTTAACAAACACCTTGCAATCAATTGCATAATGGTCACTTAATTTATCTTTTTGAACAATAAACTCACGTGACCCCAGTTCTTTAGAGTGGAAAATATAATCGATCCGCATGACAGGGATTTTTCCTGCGTAAGTTGCTCCAATTCCTTTTGACGTGTTTCGAAAGGCATCCGTTAAACTCGAACTAAACTTATTGTAGGTATACGAAACAGGTGTATCATTGAAGTCGCCACAAACAATTACTTGGTAAGGTGATTCAGCCATGTGTTCTTGAATCATTTCAGCCTGCAAAGCTCTAATCGGATATGCATTTCTGATTTTAGAAATGAGCTTGATTATGTTTGTTGACTGATCTCCATTTGAAACCGTTTCAGGATCAAAGACAGCATACTCATCCTTCTGTAAACGAATGGATTGTAAATGAACATTGTACACACGGAACGTATCGACACCTTTGACAATATCGGCATAAATACAATAGTTGTAATTTCCTTTATGTTCTTGAAAGTTGACATTACCTTTTTCAATAATTCGGTATTTAGAAAACATTGCCACCCCAAAATTTTGTCGACCAGCAAGTTTGTGAGCGAATCGTTCATGATAATGTTTTGTATCCATTATCTTTAATATGGTATCTTTTGTAACGAATGAAGTAGGGGCATCCTGATGATAAAACTCTTGGAAACAAACCACATCAGGATTACGCTCTTCTATATATTCTAGGATTTTACGCTTTGTTTCATAACTGTCATTTCGATTCGAATTGTAGCGATCAAATAAATGCACATTATAACTCATTATGTGGAGTTCAGTATTGTCAGTAGCTTCTTCATCAGAACCAAAAGCGAACGTTCTAAAATGCAATCGTCCCCCCAGTAATAAGACAAACAATATAGCAATAGTCCATCTAGACTTTTTCAATGCCCAAAAGAAAAGAAGCGTAACGTTTGCGGCGAATATTAACCAATAAGCCAGTCCAAAGAATGGGAGTAATGAAAGCGATTCCGGGTGGATGTACGATGCTAGATACGATAAGATTAAAGAAACCAACGCACTAACAGTAAGTATGTTCAATACAGTACGGAAACGAAATAACTTCTTAAGGAAATTACCCATTTTTACTTTGATTAAATAAAAAGTCTTTTTCCTTTTTTGTTAGGGATTCATATCCAGACTTAGAAATCTTATCAAGTATTCGATCCACTTGTTCTTGTCTTTTTTTAGCGTCCGCATTGTATTCCTCATCTGTTTTAAATCGTGCATTTGCCTTGCCACCCTTTTTAACTTTCAAGTTATTAGGTTTCTTTTTAAACAAAGAGGTAATCGTATTCCAAAGCTTCTGACTCAAATTGATAATGTTACCCGATGTATGCATGTTTTGAATCGAGATCATTCCAAAAATAGCACCTCCCAAATGTGCGAAATGTGCTGTACCATCTTCTTTACCAAGAGCTAATAAATCAACAAGGATAAATAAACCAGCTATTACAATTATTCTAACCGGTAACATCCCGAAAAGATTGACTTTCATTTGTGGCCTATAGAATGCAATAGCCACAAAAATAGCCATTATAGCTCCTGACGCTCCAATTACAACATCATCAAACATTTGTAGTTTTGGAAATAAGCTGTGAGCAATAACCTCAAGTAATCCACCAGCGACACCTCCAAGGATGTATGTAAAAATCAATCGGCTACTATTAAACAATTGTAAAAATATTCTACCTGAAAAATACAGGAAAACCATATTAAACAATAAGTGCATGAAGCTATAATGAGTAAAAATACTTGTAAAAAGTCCCCATGGATGCGTAATAAAACTCATAAAGTTTGTATGTAAACCAACCACATGACTCGCATAGCCATCTATAAACACTCCATCATTACCCGTAATCAATCCAAAAAAAACATCAATTATACGCAACGCAAGAAACACGATGACATTTATAAAAATCAATTGAATTGCCACACCGCCAGTTCTATACAAGTGCTTTAATTCATCTATAAAATTTCGTTCCATTAGTAAAAATTTTGTCTATCCTTTTTACGCCAAACCAAAATAATAATCGCTCCAACTATCGCTCCACCTACATGAGCCAAGTGTGCAATTTGATCGTCTGGGCGTGAAAAACTGCTGTAAATTTCAAAGGCCAAATAACCACCAATTAAGTACTTCGCTTTAACAGGGATAGGAGGGAATAATAATTGAAGTTGTGTATTCGGAAATAGCAATGCGAATCCAGCAAGCAAACCAAAAATTGCTCCTGACGCTCCAGCCATAGTACTGTATGTCATGTCAACATACTTACGCACTAGGC
Source organism: Crocinitomicaceae bacterium (assembly GCA_041596895.1). Classification (GTDB taxonomy): domain Bacteria; phylum Bacteroidota; class Bacteroidia; order Flavobacteriales_D; family Crocinitomicaceae; genus UBA4466. Next base: position 3,024 of record JBFHHS010000144.1, read on the forward strand.
TTTCAGATTGATCCGAATATTGAATGTATTCAAACGTACCTTGTAAGACCTTGTTATTCAATACAGTCATGTCAAACCCATCGGCAATTAAAGCTCTTTTTAATTCAATAATCTGCCAAACACCGATTGTATTATACAAAACAATAGCCCCCAATCCACAAGCAAAGTAAAAGATGAAGTAACGTTTCGCACCCCAAATACGCTCTAAATGCGCACCGAACATTACAAGGAGCAACATATTAAATAAGATGTGAAAGAAATCTGTTAAGCTATGCATAAACATATGCGTAACAATTTGATATGGTTCAAATAGAATGGAATTAAAGTAATGCGAACCAAGTTGTTGATTCATATTTATCCCATTTGATGCTAACACCAATGATACAACATAGAACAATACATTCAATATTAATAAGTTCTTCGTTACAGGTGGAATATTATTAAACATATACTATTTAAATTTATTTTGAATTTCGTCTAATGTTATAGTCTCTATGATTTTCTTATTTCTTGGTGAGTAAGTGTGATTTTCACATTGAAATAGCTGATTAATCAAGGCTTGAATAGATTCATTCGTGTTTAAATTCAGCTTCTTCATTGCAGCAGACTTTGCAATTGCCAAGACTAAATTGTGCGCTATATCTCCCTTATCTACTTCTTTAAACCCAATACTTTGAAAGATTTCATCCAATGAATTCGAAATTGATTCCTCTTGAATGACTGATGGTACAGAATCCACTTTCAAAACTTTATCTTCAATTTGACCGTGATAACCTAGTTGCTTTAAGATGGAAGCATTTTCATTCCATAAATTAATCTCACTACTAGAAACTTCTCTCTCTACAGGAAATAGGAGTTTTTGAGAGTCTATTGGATTAATAATAAACGATTTATGTATATCTGAATAAACTATTTGTTCAATTGCTCTTCTCGCATGAATCATCATTAATCCAGACTTACTTGGTGTAATAATGTAACTTCCCTTTACGATAAACGAAGACACATTTTGCATTGAATCATCCATATCGATTGGTGGGTAATTCTCTTCAACGCTTTCAGCTTCGTCCTCTTCAATTGTATAGAAATTTTCCCAGTCTGAGGTCGATGCTTTATCCAATCCAAATCCTTGACTTGCTATTCCTTGCGTTAGGTTATCTTTTGTTCTTCCTGACCCCGAACTAGAAGAGGCTGGTTTACTTGTTGTTTGAAAAGGGTTGAACTCTGTATCTACTTTGATTTTAGGTTCAATTGCCGGCTGCGAGCGCATAGCATGAGGAATGTCAAAACTCGTCTCTTGTTCAAACTCCAAAGTAGGAGCAATGTTGTATTTCCCAAGTGCCTGACGAATTGAGCTAAGTAAAATGGAGTATATAAATTTCTCCTCTTCAAATTTAATTTCAGTTTTCGTAGGATGAACGTTCACATCTATCTTATGTGGGTCAACATCCAAATACAAGAAATATCCAGGGAAAGTGTTTTGTTTCAATAAGCCTTCATACGCCTTTGTTACGGCATGATTGAAATAAGAACTCTTAAAAAAACGATTATTAACGAAAAAATACTGTTCACCACGGGTTTTTCTTGCATGCTCTGGTTTTAATACAAAACCTTTTAAGGAGACAATCTCAGTCGACTCATCAATAGGAACTAGGCGATCGTTTGAATTCCCACCTAACACGTTCACTATGCGTTTACGTAATACGGCCGCATGAAGATTATAGACTTCAGACCCATTGTGCGTAAGAGTTAAATTCAAATCCGGATGGGCTAGGGCAATACGTTCAAATTCGTCTTGTATATGCTTAAACTCTGTCGATTCTTTCTTTAAAAAATTACGACGCGCTGGAACATTGTAGAATAAATTTTTAACCTCGAAGGAAGTTCCTATTGGACAAACAACATCTTCTTTTCGTTTAATCTCACTACCTTCAATAAGAATAGACTGTCCAACATCCTCAGACGATGTACGTGTTTTCATTTCAACATGAGCAATCGCAGCGATTGAAGCCAGAGCCTCACCACGAAACCCCTTTGTTGTTAATGCAAATAAATCATCAGCACTGCGTACCTTACTTGTTGCATGACGTTGAAAGCAAAGCACTGCATCACTCGGACTCATTCCAACACCGTTATCAACAACTTGAATTAAGGTTTTCCCCGCATCCTTAATATTTACATCAACGGACAATGCTCCAGCATCGATTGCATTTTCTAACAATTCCTTTACGACTGAAGCTGGTCTTTGAATAACTTCCCCTGCCGCAATCTGATTCGCAATGTTATCAGGTAATAATTTTATTATATCACTCATTAGATCTTACCAGATTTTGGTAACAACAGTGTCAACTTCATCAACACCATTAAAAATAAAATATCCAAGAGCCAAGAGAATGCCAATCAATATTAAAATTCGAATGTTCGAACTTTTGTTCGCGCTTTGTCTGTATTCAGCACGATTCCAACCTTCTTTAATACTATCTCGCAACATTTCTTTACGTTTAAACTCAGAAACACCTTCCTTTTCGAGTTCTTGATATTGCGCTTTTTTACGCTCAAGTCGTTGCTTACGCTCGTCGTAATACATTGGAGAATAGTTGAATCGTTGATTCTCAATCGTTTTATTTAAAAATCTAAATTTCATCGTACTTACAAATTTAGCAAATTATCTTCCTAATTCGAACTCTTCAAACCGCTCAATTATTATGCCTTTTCAGGTTTTATGACAAAGCGTCAGTTTGAAGATTGACAAGTTTTTGATTGTCTAATGTTTATAACTAATAAACGGCATATAAATTGCGCGTTAATTGTATTGTATTTTTGATTATTATGAAACAATTCTCCTCGATAACACTAGTTTTTGCTCTACCCATCTTTATTGGGATATACCTCTTTGCGTCACCTTTTACTGAAAATGAACGCGTTAAACAAAAGAAAACACCTCCCCAACAAGAGGTTGTAAATTCAGAATTAGATTCATGGGTAGAAAGAGAATTGGATAAGCTTTCGTTACGTGAGAAAATTGGTCAATTTTTTATGGTTGCCGCATACTCAAATAAAGGAGAGGACCATTTAAAAGAAATTGATTCTTTAGTACTAAAAGAAAAGGTTGGAGGGATTATTTTCTTCCAAGGTCAACGGGAAAACCTTGTCACTGCAATAGAACGATTCCAAACAAAAGCTAAAACTCCATTATTAATTGGAATGGATGCGGAATGGGGAGTTCAAATGCGATTATTTGGAGAAGAGCGATTCCCTTACAACTATACCCTTGGCGCTGCAAATGACCCGAAACTAACAGAGCGAATTGCTCAAATGATGGGGCAAGAGTGCAGAGAACTAGGGATTCATATAAATTTTGCTCCAGTCGCCGATGTAAACAGTAACCCTGACAATCCTGTAATTGGATTTAGATCTTATGGTGAAAACCCTAAAGATGTCGCAATGCATGTGGAAGCTGCAGTAAAAGGGATGGAGTCGCAAGGGGTTTTGACAAGTATCAAGCATTTCCCTGGACATGGTGATACGGATACTGACTCGCATTTTGAATTACCTGTCGTAAATAACAGTTATGCTCAGATTAATGCAATCGATTTCTTCCCGTTTAGATCAGGAATACGTGCAGGTGCATCTTCAGTTATGATAGGGCACTTGAATGTTCCTGCTTTGGACCCCTCAGGCACACCTAGTAGTTTATCCAAGCCAACAATTCATAATTATTTAAAAGGGGAGTTAGGATTCAATGGTCTTGTAATTAGTGATGCGTTGGGTATGAAAGCTGTAGCCGATAAATACGGTAAAACAGAAGTTTGTGTGAAAGCTTTTCAAGCTGGATGTGACATCTTACTATTTCCAGAAACTGTAAGTGGAGCAATTGACGCAATCTTGAACAAGGCAGAATCAGGTGAAATAGCATTGGAAGAAATTGATGCTCGTTGTAAAAAAGTCCTTGCGGCAAAATACAAAAGTATAATCAACCCTAAAAAAATGAAGGGATTTACTCCTGGAGAATTTCAATTGGCGAAGAATCAGGTTTATGAAAAAGCCATAACTGTTCTCAAAAATGAATCTGAATTATTGCCTATAAAACGATTTGATAAACGTATCGCTCATGTTTCCATAGGAACACATACTGGTGCCTTAAAAACGTCTATAGATCTTATA
>JBFHHS010000145.1:0-7104 GCA_041596895.1 Crocinitomicaceae bacterium
ACCTGCAAGGAAAATAAAACCAAAATATTGAACAAACCAGAATGTCAATATTTGTTACTAAGACGAGGATTAAATCGTTAGGGTTGGGTGATCTTCGAAAAAAGAGCAAAAAAAAAGCTACTCGATTGAGTAGCTTTCAATATTTGGCAGGCTAAATTCTAGTATAACTCTAGTTTAAGCGCAGATCTGTAATCTTTAATTTCTTCGCGATTCACTTTATGATCAGAACGTAATAATAAGTTCATTAAGTATAAAAAGTTATCGTTGTCTTCAATTTCAATTGGATATTCGTTCTCTTCTTCGTCTTCTTCGAATTGAGCTTGAACATCAAATGTTGAGTTTTCAGTTAAATACTCATAAGTCAATCGCAAAACTTTAGTAACTAATGGATCTTGTTCTTTAAGCGCTAACTCTCTTAATGCTTTTAAATCTTCCACCAATCCATCTGCTTTAATCCCATCTTTTTCGACGTTCTTAATGATGCTCTCTACTTTTTTATTTGCCGCTGCAAGTTTCATATGTAACTGATAATTTAATTGACCGGTGTATAAATATCCGGTACTCTGCATGCAAATGTAAACAACTTCAATTAAATATTCACCTAGACAATGAAAACAATGTGTTTTTTTTCCTGTTCGTTGTCTTTTAATTGATAAATGAAAGGTTAACTTTGTGAAAACACCAACTTCCAAATATGGATTTGATACTTAAGGGAATAGTTACAGGTTTTATACTAAGCATCATGATTGGTCCAGTGTTTTTCGTCCTGTTGGAAACAAGTATTCGAAAAGGCATTAAATCGGCCATCGCCTTTGATTTAGGTGTTCTTCTTAATGATATCGTTTATATTTTAATCGCTTACGTGTTTTACAATCAAGTAGAACAGCTTTCTTCTGGAGATGACAATTCGGTATTACGACTTATTGGAGGTTGTCTCTTTCTGGGTTACGGGATTTATAATTTTTTCAAAAAAGTTCAGGGGATTTGTATTCAAGAAGACGGTTCTGAACCTCTAACAAGCGTTAAAGGATATTTTCTTCTAGGTTTGAAAGGGTTTTTATTGAACCTTGCTAACCCGATGGTAGTGTTTTATTGGTTTAGTGTTATGACACTGGGTGCAAAGGATGCTGCAGAAGGCGGTTCTTACACTTCGATGGTCATGTTTATCGCTTCTATTTTAATTACTTTTTTCTCCGTTGATTTGTTGAAAATTGTAGGCGCAAAAAGCTTACGGCCATTAGTTACCACGAAATTGCTTAAAGCCCTTAATCGATTGATTGGAATTGTTTTTGTAGCATTTGCATTAGTTCTAATTTCACAGGGTATTATTGGCTTATTAAAGTAACCAAGATTCATTTTTAAGTTATACTCCTATTAAACACATTCAAATGAGATTTTTATCCGTTCTATTCCTATGTTTTATTTCTCTGACTGGGGTTTCGCAAGAGATTAATAAAGAAAACCTTTCTAAACAAAAAAGGACGTATTGGGATTTCAATAAAACCCAAATTCAATCTAAGGGTAAATATTTTGTAGATGAGTTTGGTGAAACTACCGAAAAGCACGGTGAATGGACCTACTATGATCGCCTTGGTGAAATTGAGGAAGTAAGAAACTACTATCGAGATATGCTTTCTGGTTCAGTGATTTTGTTTTATCCGAATGGTAAAAAACGTCAGGAGGGGTATTTTAAATATGGTCGCCAAGATAGCCTCTATTTTGAATGGTACGAAACGGGTAAATTGAAAGTTCAAGGGGAGTATAAATTGGACGAGGCTGTAAACACGTGGGATTATTATTATCGCGATGGTAGACTTAAATCCGTTGAAGAGACAAAAGGAAATGATAACTATTTATGGGAGTTTTATTTATCTGACTCTCTACACACTCAAACAATCATTGACGGTAATGGTGAATTGACAACATATTATACTACAGGTCAAGTTAAAGAATGGTATAACTATAAGGATGGTCTTAAACATGGCGATTTTGAAGAATTTAGTATTTATGGATATAATACGCTTAAAGGATCTTTTAAAAACGGGGAGAAGGATGGTAAGTGGGAATATGCATATTACACAGGAGATAAGGAAAAAATAAGTCACTATAAAAACGGAAAATTAGAAGGCGATTATCAATATTTCTATGATAATGGACAGTTGAATGTTGAAGGACAGTACAAGAACGGTAAGAAAGACGGAGAATGGACGTGGTACACGAATTCTGGAAAACGCGACATGACAGGAACTTTCTTAAACGATCTGCAACATGGTGATTGGTCATATTGGCACCCTACAGGTGAACTTTCTTATCATGCGCATTTTACTGAAGGTTTGAAAACTGGGGAATGGTCTTATTTCTATAAGAATGGGAAAAAGTTTAAAGTTGGAACATTTGAAAACGATCTAAAAAATGGTACGTGGAGAACTTGGTATGAAGACGAGACGCTTCTTATGGAGGGGGATTATGTAAATGGCAAGGAAGAAGGGGAATGGAATAATTACTGGGAAACAGGTGATTTGAAAAATACCGCGAACTTTAAGTCAGGTGAGTTAAACGGAGAGTGGAATTCGTATTATACCAACGGCAAGCTGAAATTGAAGGGAAAATACGTCGACAATATGAAAGTAGGAGAATGGACAGAATACTTCGACAATGGACGTGAGAAGGATGTTATGACATACAAGTTGTTCAAGAAAAAATCAAAAGTAGATTACGGATTCATGAAAAACCGTGTTGTCATGGAAAGTAAACTTCATGGAACTTCTATTTCGTACTCATCGAAAGACTTTAAAATGACCGAAACGGGTAACTACAAAGAAGGGTTGAAAGATGGTGAATGGATTGCATATTACCCGGGTGGAAGAAACCCTGCTGTTGTTTCTCAATATAAAAATGGAGAGTTACATGGTACGATGCAACAATTCACTCGTCGTGGTAAAATCATGTCTGAAGTAGATTATAAAGATGGGTTAAAACACGGGAAGTTTAAAATTTACGATAAACGTGGTGATGTTATTAACGAACGTACTTTTGAGCACGGAATGCAAGTAATCGAAGGACAGTCGAATACACCAGGGTCATTTTCTCCAGGAAAGTAAATGTGACTTAAGCAAAAAGCTCTTTCGCATTTGAACTGAACAATTTAACAGCTATCGCAAGTAGAATAATACCGAATACTTTTTCAAGAATTGCTATTCCACCTTCACCTAAAACTCGCTCAATACGTCTTGTAAGCTTTAAAACGGCAAAAACAATGACGATGTTAAAGAAAATTGCAATTGCAATATTGATTTCATGATACTCTGCACGCAGAGATACAATAGAGGTCATCGTTCCTGCTCCAGCAATAATCGGAAAGGCGAGGGGTACAATACTAGCTGTCTTGCCACTAACTTCACCTCGGAAGAGTTTGATTCCTAGAATCATTTCCAACGCCATCGCAAATAGAATAAGTGAACCGGCAACAGCAAAGGCTTCAACCTCAACACCAAATAAGTGAAGGATACTTTCCCCTAAAATCAGGAAAAGAATCATAATTCCGAATGCAACTCCACTCGCGCGCATTGCATGAATTTCTCCTGAATTTTCTTTCAGTTTAATTATAATCGGAATGGATCCAACAATATCAACAACGGCAAATAATACCATCGATGCTTTAAATATATCACTCCAGTTAATCGCTGCGAAAAAATCTCCCATGACTATGCTAAAATTGTGTTTTGTATAACTATTGGTAAATATGATTGTTCTAAATATCTGATTTTTTGTTCTAAATCGGAAACACCGTCAGTTGGCTTTAATTGACAATGAAATTGCGCGATAATCCTGCCTTTGTCAAATTCTTGATTCACAAAATGAATGGTTATTCCAGATTCAGTTTCCTGATTCGCAATAACGGCTTTATGTACATTTGTTCCAAACATTCCTTTACCCCCATAGTTTGGCAATAATGCAGGGTGTAGGTTGACAATCTTGTCAGGAAAAGCTGAAATTAACTTCGCTGGTATAAGACGTAAATATCCCGCCAAGATAATCCAGTCGATTTTATTCTCTTGACACAATTTAACCAGGAAATCTCCATTAGTTACAGTTGCATTGTCATGGTAAAGCACTTCGGCTCCTAAAGCTTTTGCAGACTCCAGTACAGGTGCATCAGATTTGTTACTCAATACAAAACCAACTTCAATTGAAGGGTGACCTTCAAAAAAGCGAATTAGATTTATTGCGTTACTCCCTGTGCCTGAGGCTAGTATAGCGATTCTTGTCTTATTCATGGCGCAAAGGTATTAAGTTGATCGTAATTACAAACTATCGTAGTGTATAAAGTTTGCTAAATTAAGTCCGCGTGCATATGTTGTTGGTGTTATTCATTTTAAAAAAACAATCTTAACTTAGAAGTCAACACCATTGAAAAATAGATAGCAGATGTCAAAAAAAGAATACCCATATATCCCATTCAAAGGAAAGGATTATTCTACTGAAGAAATGATTGAAAAATCTCGGTCGTTTTATGAATGGTCGGATAAAAGAAGATCGGTTAGAGATTTTGATTCTAAACCGGTCCCAAAAGAAGTGATGGAAAATATTTTAATGACAGCTTCAACAGCACCATCTGGAGCACATAAACAACCTTGGACCTTTTGCCTGATTTCCAATGATTCCTTAAAATCAAAACTCCGCGCTTTGGCTGAAGAAGAAGAAAAGAAATCATATGGTGGTCGAATGAGTGATGAATGGCTTGAAGATCTTGCTCCTTTAGGAACCGATTGGAAAAAAGAGTTTATCGATATTGCACCATGGATTGTAGTTGTAATGAAGCGTGCATACGAGTATAACGAGGATGGTTCAAAACATAATAATTACTATGTTTCTGAGTCCGTTGGACTGGCTTCTGGGTTTTTATTAATGGCTGTGCATAATGCAGGGTTAGTTGCTTTAACACACACTCCTAGTCCAATGAATTTTATTGCTAAGGCTTTGGAACGCCCTGAAAATGAGCGTCCTTACTTGTTAATTCCTGTTGGTTTTCCTGCAAAAGACGCGATGGTTCCGGATTTATCCAGAAAAACCAAGAGTGACGTTATAGATTATTATGACTAAATATTTTGTCTTTTAATATATTGTGGCTTTCTTTGCCGCTGAATTAACCATAAAAATTAAGAAGAAATGTCTGACGTTAAATCAAAAGTAATATCTATTATCGTAGATAAATTAGGTGTTGAAGAAAGCGAAGTAGCAAACGAAGCGAGCTTCACAAACGATCTAGGAGCAGATTCTCTAGACACAGTTGAGTTAATCATGGAATTTGAAAAGGAATTTAATATTGCTATTCCAGATGATCAAGCAGAGAACATTCAAACAGTTGGTGACGCAATTTCTTATATCGAAGAAAACGCAAACTAATTAGTAACTGATACATTAATTGAATTAACGATTCACGTATGGAATTGAAAAGAGTTGTTGTCACAGGACTAGGTGCTTTAACCCCAATCGGAAATACTCTTTCTGAATATTGGGATGGCTTAAAAAATGGAAAAAGTGGTGCTGCTCCAATTAAACAATTTGATGCGTCGTTATTCAAAACACAATTTGCTTGTGAAGTCAAAGACTTTGAAGTTACGGACTTTATTGACCGTAAAGAAGCAAGAAAATTAGATCAATTCTCACAGTATGCCATAGTTTCCGCAAGAGAAGCTGTGGCAGACTCTGGGTTAATTGATTCGGAGCCAAACCTTGATCGTATCGGTGTAATTTGGGGGTCTGGTATTGGAGGTTTGAAGACTTTTCAAGATGAAGTGACAAACTTTGCGAAGGGTGATGGAACACCTCGCTTTAATCCGTTTTTTATTCCAAAAATGATCGCAGATATCGCTGCTGGTCATATTTCAATTGAATATGGTTTCCGTGGACCAAACTATGTAACAGTTTCGGCTTGTGCTTCTTCAACGAACGCAATTATCGATGCGTACAATTACATTCGTTTGGGTAAAGCTGATGCTATTGTTACTGGTGGTTCTGAGGCTGGCGTTAATGAAGCTGGTTTAGGCGGATTCAATGCTTTAAGAGCTTTGTCAACTAGAAACGATTCTCCTCAAACAGCTTCTCGTCCTTTCGACGCAGAACGTGATGGTTTTGTTCTAGGTGAAGGTGCTGGTGCCCTGATTTTAGAAGATTATGATCATGCCGTTAAGCGTGGTGCAAAGATTTATGCTGAAGTGATGGGTGGTGGAATGTCCGGTGATGCTTATCACATGACAGCTCCGCATCCAGACGGACTAGGTGCAAGAAACTCAATGATTGCTGCTTTAGAAGATGCAGAAATTGATGCAAGTGCAATTGATTATGTGAATGTACATGGTACTTCTACTCCTTTAGGAGATGTTGCTGAAGTTAAAGCGATTCAACAGGTCTTTGGAGATCATGCGTATAACTTAAACATTAGTTCAACGAAATCAATGACTGGTCACCTTTTAGGTGCTGCAGGAGCAATTGAAGCAATAGCATGTGTAATGGCTGTTCAAAATGATATTGTCCCACCAACGATTAATCATGAAAATGATGATCCAGAATTGGATAATAAATTGAACTTTACGTTTAATAAAGCACAAGAAAGAACGGTCGAATACGCAATGTCAAATACATTCGGATTTGGTGGTCATAATACTACCATAATCGTGAAGAAATTCGAAAAGTAGGTGTTAGCCCTATTTCCTTTTTTCAAAAAAAAACATGCTGAAAATGAGTTAGAAATAGCTCGATTTATCTTACAACGCTTTGGTTATAGGCCAAATAATATCGACATATTCGTAGAAGCGCTGACGCATAAGTCCATTTCTAATACAAACGATGAGGTTTCAAATGAACGTCTTGAATTTTTAGGCGATTCTATTTTGGACTCTATTGTTGCTGAAATGTTGTATTCCAAATTTCCAGATGAAGATGAAGGTTATCTTACAAAAATCAAATCTAAATTAGTGAGCCGAAGAACGCTTGGGATGATTGGCCATGAAATGGAAATTTATAAGGTTCTTCGTTATAACAATACAAGGTCGATTAAGCTTGAAACAATAGAAGGTAATGCATTTGAAGCATTAATTGGGG
>JBFHHS010000146.1:0-7104 GCA_041596895.1 Crocinitomicaceae bacterium
AAATTCTAAAAGAGGAGACGTCATTAAGAAAGAAATCAGTATTAAAAATAAATCACTTGAGACCATTGAAATTGAAACTATCGAAAGTGATTGTCAGTGCCTTAATGCATCTATGGATAAATTAGTTTTAACTCCTGGAGAGAATGGAATAGTGACGCTCACCTTAACCACAGAAACTTTAGAAGGCTTCAATGTAAAATCAGCATCAATTAAAGTCAAAAATTCGGAGGAAGCATTAAAACTTTATATCTCAACAGAAATAGAATAATCCTTTCCGATTATTAAGAATATCGTATTTTTACGCTTTCAACTTAAACAATGCACGAAGAACAAAAAGAAATCATAGCGAAACCGAAAGTTCGATTGAAATTCATCGACATGGCGAGATCATTTGCTATTCTTTTAATGCTCGAAGGTCATTTCATTGAACATACTTTCAAAGATTTTAAACCAATGATTGCGTTGGTTAAAGAAAATGGCACTTCTGGTTACTTTATATTTGATTGGTGGTATTTCATGAAAGGATTCACTGCACCATTATTCTTTGTAGTTACTGGTGTAGTATTTGTTTATTTACTCGCAAGAAATAAAGAAGCAGGATTTGCTAGAAACCCGAGAGTTCGAAAAGGATTCAAACGATCATTGGAATTATTGTTTTGGGGCTACATGCTACAATTAAACATCTTACGAATAACGCATACATTCGACAATGAATTCCCATGGCTTTATGCTTTTCATGTATTGCAATCTATTGGTGTAGGAATTATGTTCCTTTTGTTGATTTTTGGCTTGTATAAACTCATCAACAAAGGTCCACTTTACCTCTATTACTTTCTTGCAGGGTCTATTGTATTTTGTTTTTATCCAGCAATTAAAAGTGTGGGGGAAGGTGTATATCTTCCAACAAATGCACCTCAAGTACTTCAGAATATAATTCATGGACGATGGTCTATCTTTCCGATAGTTCCATGGATGGCATTCACTTTATACGGTGGAATGGTTGGTGCATTAATCATACGTTTTCAAGATCATGTAAAGAAATACTGGTTTTCACTCACTTTTATCGGTGTAGGAATCATGCTAAATGGTTTTGGGAGACCAATAGGTTTATTCTTAGATGATGTCTTAGAGATGATGAATATCGATTTGAGCCTTGTAGAGAACTCGTGGCTTTATGGAAGGATGGGACAAGTATTCATTTTCTTAGGCGTGCTTATGCTTATTGATCGATGGGTGAACTTTAAGGGGGAGCTTTTCCTAAAGATCGGACAAAACACATTACCAATATATATTATTCACGTAGTAATTCTTTATGGTGGAATCTTTGGTATTGGTTTAAATCAATACATGAAACACACGTTAAGTGGAACGGAAGCTGTCCTAGGGGCTGCTATTTTTATAGCATTCTTTGTGATCTTCATCAAGTACTATGAATTCTTTGATGGTATCAAGCAAAAAATTACTGGCGTATTCAAACTAAAAAGAAGATCCTAGATCTTCTTTTTGTTGTTCACATTATACTTTGGTTTTTTCTTTTTTAAATCTGCCGGTTGTTCAGGTTTTTTATACACGATTTTTCGTTCTTGTACCTTAACACCACATTCCTCCTCTACTTCGATTCGAACAATATAAGTTCCTGGATCCTTAAACACATGAGTTCCTTTTAATGCAGTGGATTCTTTACCATCCCCAAAAGACCATTTAACTGAAGTTGCTAAAGGAAAATAACTTGAAAAATCTAAAGTATAAAATCCTTTTTCAGTTACATAAGGCTTTAAAGTAAATCGATTATCACTTAATCTATATAACTCCCGGTTTTGAGAAACAATACTCTTGGCCTCTTTCTTAATAATTAAGGCAAAATCAGAATTAATAGTGGAAGTAAACACTTTCTCATTTGATTCATTAAAAATCACATTGTAAAAGGTACATGCTGCCAAATAAGAACCATTAATACTAGGGTGAGCACGATCAGGTGCATACAAATCCATTACACTTTTTTGTTTCACAGATTTCCAAACCATTCCTACAGGAACAACCGGAACATTATAAAGTGTACTCAAATATCGATAACCACGCTCAATACTGTCTGCCATTTTTTCATAAGTATTCACTTCTTCGCGGTCTAAATAACCTCCTTCATACCCCCATGTCATGTAAAACAACACGTTCGTACATAAATTATTTGCATAAATTGAATCAGTAATTTTATTCAAAAAAGGAACCGTAGCCGTATCAATATGACCAGGTGAGTAACTCAGCTCTCTACTATACCCTTGTAATATTACATAGTCCCACTTACGCTTTTTGATTGCCTCGTACATATCTTTTCTTTCAGAATGTACTTTAAACGAAGCTCCTGACTGTGTATTACGTTCGATAATAGCTTTCTTTCCCGACTTATCAACCATCTTTTGTAAAATTGATGGCATTTCATTCATGTGGGTGTAACTATTTCCGATGAACAATATCTTTAATGGTTCAGCTTCTGCGGCATTTGCAGTAGTACCAAAAAACAAAGAATTCAAGAAAACGAAAATGCTTCTAAACACTATACTTTTTATTCTATTATTAATTGACATAAAAATGAACTTATGATTTCATGACCTTAAACCCTCAAAATTCAATCCAAAAATGACTTAAATTGAAAAATAAGCTCTAAGTATTTAAGCCTTAGCAATTTTTGAGGCAATATCAGCAAGTTCAGTTTGTTCAAGCGTTAACTTCGGTTTTGTAAAATTCATATCATCTAACTTATCAATTGGAATTAGATGAATATGTGCATGAGGTACTTCCAAACCAATTACGGTTACTCCAATACGGTTACATGGAAAAACCCTTTCTATTTTGTTTGCTACTTTTTTAGCAAATACCATCATTTCACCTAGCAAGTCATCATCCAAATTGAAAATGTAATCCACCTCCATTTTAGGGATAACTAAAACATGTCCCTTTTTCAAGGGCATGATATCCAAAAAAGCCAAGAATTTATCCGATTCAAGAACTTTATGACATGGAATTTCACCATTAACGATTTTTGTAAACAACGTTGCCATTACCTTGAAATTTCAATAACTTCAAATTGAAGAACACCATTCGGTGTAACTACATCAGCAATATCACCAACAGATTTACCTAAAAGGCCTTTACCAAATGGAGACTCAATACTAATCTTCTTTGCTTTCAAATCCGCTTCATTTTCAGCAACAATTGTCAACACCATCTCTTGATTGGTTTTAACATTTTTAATTTTTGCTGTAGAAAGTATAAATATTTTAGTGTTATCAATTTCAGAATCGTCTATAACTCTTCCATTTGCAACAACTTCCTTAAGCCGTGCTATTTTAGTCTCTAAAATTCCTTGAGCCTCTTTCGCAGCATCATACTCAGCATTTTCAGATAAATCACCTTTATCTATTGCTTCACCAATTTGAGCAGAAATTGCAGGGCGTTGAACGTTTTCCATTTCGTACAATTCATCTTTCAACTTCTGCAACCCTTCCTTTGTATAGTAGTTAATTTGAGACATAGTCTGTTTATTTTTTTAAACCAAAACAAGAGAGCCCATACGGACTCTCTTGCTTATCAAATATAATCTTTTATTGCTTATTTCAAGCTAATCGTAGCACCAACAGTGTGGATAATACCAAATACACCAGCAAATCGCGCCGCATATTCTATACCTAAAGCACTTTTGCTTTCACCAACCAATGCATCAACAGAGAAACCTGCTGTAGGTCCAACTAATGCATTTGATCTGTTTTCAGCACTGAAAAGGTTCTTTTCGTAAACGAATCCACCTCTTAAGTTAAAAGCAACTTTATCAGCAGTCATTGCATAATCCAGTCCTAAACGGAATTGATCCGAAGAGAAAGAATTTGCAGTAAACCCTAATGCTAAGTTTATTTTATTTTTTTCATTTAGAATGAAATCATAAGAACCACCAATTGCTAACAAAGAAGGTAATTCATAACTAGCAGATCTTTGTTCTAGTGTTGCAACATTTCCTGTTGCCGTATAGAATACTTGATTTGCCAAACCATCACCTTTATACTTAACGGTAGGTCCCACATTCTTAAGTGCGATACCAAATTTAATTTGATCCTGTTCACCTGTTACATATCTAATACCAGCATCAATAGCAACACCAGAAGATCTCAAATTTGAAATACTTTCAGACACTACTTTCACATTAATACCTCCATAGATAGAACTTGAGAATGTTCTCGCATATCCAATATTAATCACGTTTGCTCTTGGAGAAAAGAAACCAATGTTTCCTTCTGGGTTGGCAACCGTAGTAACTTGAATATCACCATAGTTCATTGATTGAACACTAACAGCGATCACATCAGATTCTGTAATCCGCTGAGCAATACCTGCGCTATTCAACGAAATACCCGCATTCCCCATCCAATTTGAATAATTGAATTTGATTTGCGTTTTATCCGTGAAAGCCAAACCTGCAATATTTGTAAAGGTTGCTTCCAATCCATTTACACTTGAGATTCCAGCATCACCCGTTGCAGCACTTCTTGCCCATGGGTTTACTAACATATGAGATGCACCAGCAGAACCAACACGATCTTCATTTCCAGCATTAGCGGCGAAGCTCGATACAATCGCTGCTCCTACTAATAATGCATTCTTTATTTTAAACATTGAATTATTCATTTCAAATCGTTTTAGCTGATTAAATACCTTGTAAGTCAATTTGTCTCATTCCACCGAAGAATTTCAATACTTTTTCACCTGTACCAGGCACATCAATATGTATCAAATAAACTCCTCCAGCAACTGGAATGTTCTTGTGATTATTTAAATCCCAATCTACAGACGTTAACGCATTATCTTTCTTAAATGTTCTAACTAATTTACCATTCGTACTGTAGATTTTAATCGTACATCTTTCAGGTAAGTTCGTAATCTTAACACGTGTATCTAATCTATTTCTTTCATACTCAGAGTATGCATAGTATGGATTAGGTACAACATTAATTAAGTCTAATGCGCTAGTTAACTCATCATTGCTTCCTAGTTGAGTCGCAATATCATCCGTACTCCAAGAATACATTGGTTTTCCACCATTTGGACCACCCGTTGCATTAGTAGGGTTAGAGTAATTCTTGTACTCCTTATTAACTCTTAATCTAATTGTAGCTTCAGTTGACAATAAAGATTGTGTTTGAGCTAACAATGGATTAGCAACCCATGAAATACTACTGTACACTTTTTTCTTAGCAGCTGTTGAATTCGCAGCAATACTTTGGAAATCATTGTACAATTCATTCGTTGCATTATTCTCTGCTTGAGCAGGAATGTACGCTGGATAATCTTCTGCTTGTAAGAACGAGTTCTTAGACTTGTTTTGGAAACTAAATACATAGAATGCATGCATACCACCTAAAATTGGCGTTCCGTTGTTATCCATTACTCGGCTTGTTGGGTTCCAGATCATGTCAGCACCATTATCAGATACTAAGAATGAATTTTCACCAAATGCCATATATAAACGAGCACCAGATTCAACATCAATTGCATATCCAGGGAACCATCCCATTCCTGTTCCTGTTCCATCAGGGTTACCATTTTTATCAACACTTGGACTTGCTCTTAGTTCACCAGGAGCTGCTCCACCAACATTCAGTGCTGATTCTCTACCAAGTTCTATAACAGGACAACGTGTCCATTTAGATTTATCAGAAGTCAATACAATATCAACACTTGGTAACCAACTCAATGAAGCCAATTTACGTGCAACACCAACACCCGCATAATTATCATATGCTATCGGCATGTAACTTGCTTCGTAACCTACTAGTTTGTGAGGAGCAATACCACCCTCTAAAATACTTGCCCAATTTTTCTCAGTATCCTGAGTTAAAACATCTGGGTAATTACAAGGATCTGTATAATCTAAGTAATTAGGGTCAGTAGCATCCGCACAGTCATCATCTGTTAAATCAGTTGGTGTACCGTTAAGTGGATCATAATCTCCTGAACGAATCCAGTTGAACGCGTTAAAACCATCACCATCCGTTACAGCAGACAACCAACGTTTAGAACTATCAGAGTAACTAATTGTTCCACTTAAAAAGTCAGTCGTTCTTTCTTTGTCATCACCAGTAGCACCTTCTGGAAGGTAGTACTTATTTTGATTAATTTGAACAGATACACCCCACTCTGGAATAATTTGCTCATTATCACTTGCAATTGATCTGCTTGAAGTAACTGATTCGATGAATGTACCACCCTCAGAAGTATAACGGTTGATGATCCAACTTGCAGTATCTGCAGCATTTGAAGTAGTTGGATTGTAGTCAGTAAACAAACACTCAAAGTATCCATCTACCACATTCAAAGGATCAACAACTTTAACATTGATTGGTCCGGCACCATTATTATAAACTGGATTTTCAACGTATCCACTTGAAATAACCGCTGCTTTAGTTGAAGAATTCAATTCTAATTCCTGAGCACCATTCCCATGTCCATCTAAACGCTTAATTTGAGGACCTGAACCGTACTGAACCATTTGAATAGTTCCATCAGCTTCTGGCGAAGGATTGTGAGGAATAGCAGCAACAGATTTAATAGCTCCACCGTCAAACCCTAAACGAGATGCGATATAAGGAGTTTTTTGTCCGTCTAACGCTAATGGATCAGTTGGATCGTATGTTTTATAATTGTTATGTGCGTATGCGATAGCAATATAATAGTACGTCTTGTGATTTACCAAAGCCTTATCACCTTGTGCAAACTCATCTTGAGTCAATAAGTAAGAATGTTGAATTCCTTTATCTTCAGCTTCAACTTTCTTAACAGGGATAGAGAATCCTAAATCCTCATCAAACTCAAAGTTAACAAGATCAGCAATTCCATTTTTAATATCACATTGAGCAACCAATCTAGTGTTTGTACTTGTTGGATCAAAGATATCAGATACCGATGCATCCTCATCTTCCATTTGATAGATCTGGTAACCTTCAAAAGTATAGAATCTATCTACCGTAGGATCGATAATGTTAATCTTATCCTCTTCATAGTAACTCTCATCAACATTGTTTGATGTAGGTGGATTAGTTAAAGTCAAAACCAATTGGT
>JBFHHS010000147.1:0-7076 GCA_041596895.1 Crocinitomicaceae bacterium
TAGTCTCTTGCTCCAAAGATAAAGTTCCTGATATATTGGAAAATATTGTACATGTATCTCATTCGCGACTGACAGATAACAGTGAGATTAATGCAAAAGCCACAAGTATCGACTATTCTAAATTTGACCTAACCATATTGGGTGGTGATATGGCTTACCTGAGTTCATACGACATTCAAACAATGAGTTTTCTCGACAATATATTTGATCTCTCTGCGAATACGACACTTTGGACGCTAGGTAATCATGATTATTCTGATACGAGTTTGGTTCGTGATTATACGGATCGCAACAATTTCTACAGCTATCATCAAAATGGTATAACTTACCTTGTACTAGACACACAAATGGATACATGTAATATTGTAAATGCTCAACTGGAACTTGTCCAATCTGTAACAGACACCATTTCTGCATCCTCTCATTTAATGGTTTTGACACACAAATTAATTTGGATGGTTAATCACCCTACACTGCACGACCAAATTCCATTCATATCCAATGGTCATTATGAACCATACAGTTATTCCTTACACGACAACAACTTTTATCAAGACATTTACCCCAAATTGATTGATGTTAGAAATCGAGGAATTGAAGTTATATGCTTAGCGGGTGATTTAGGGCTGTTTGCAAATGAATTTGAATTCACAACGCAAGATGATATACATTATATTGCCTCTGGATTGAATGACGCTTCAACTTCAGATCGATATTTAATCCTAGAACACAACATTACTCAAAGAACCCTCAGTTGGCGCTATAAAAAATAGAGTTACTCCTCAATAAAATCCAAATCTTTGTTGTGCGTTTCTTCCATGGTTAATGTTGAATATATAGCCAAAGTAAATGAGATTACACCTACAACAACTGCAGCGATTAGAACACCATTATTCGAATTATCGAAAACATCTCCCTTCACGTAGTTAAATAAAATCACCATAAGTGGTAAACTGCCTCGCACCATATTCGGAATTGTTGTAGCAGCAGTAGATCGAATATTTGTCCCAAACTGTTCAGCCCCAACCGTAACAAACATAGCCCAATATCCTGTACCTAATCCTAACCAAGCCATAAAGAAATAATACATATTTACCGTATTCGGAACACCTGCAACTAGCAAGACAACACCTACCAGGGTGAACATTAACATCCAAAAAATGGCCATTTTTCGGGAATGTAATATATGACTCAAAAAACCACTAGCAAAATCACCAGCAGAAATCCCAATATACGCCCACATGATACACGCCCCAGGATCAATCTCTCCAGGAATACCTAGTGGCTCTGCGAATTGATTACCAAAAAACGCAAATATTCCAATACAAAACCACGTTGGAAGTCCAATCGCGATACACTTAATGTAGCGCACAAATCGATCATAATTTGTAAAAAACGATATAAAACTCCCTTTCTTCACATTCGAATTCGATTCTAAATCCTTATAAATTCCGGATTCCACCACTCCGACTCGCAAAAGCAACAGTGCTAATCCCAATCCTCCCCCAATAAAATAAGTCATTGTCCAATCTCCCGAAAAACCCACAGTTAATTTAGCAACTACGGCACCTAACAAACCAAAACCAGCCACTAACGAAGTGCCTATCGCTCGCAATTCTTTTGGCAATGATTCAGAAACCAAAGTTATGCCTGCTCCCAACTCTCCAGCCAATCCAACTCCCGCAATAAACCGCAAAATACAATACAAGGTTGTTGTATCCATAAATTGCATTTGAGGCAAGAAACCACAAGCGATATTTGCCAACGAATAAACCAAAATGGAACCAAAAAGCACGGACAGTCTTCCTTTTTTATCACCAAAAACGCCCCATAGAATTCCTCCTAATAATAATCCAAACATTTGCCAATTTAGAATCAATGAACCCGCGTGATCGATGTCCAAGCCTAAATCTTCCAAGCTTTCTACTCGGACGATTCCAAACAAGGTTAAATCATAGATATCAACAAAATATCCAAGTGCGGCAACAATAACAGGTAAACTAAAGAGGTATTTCAGTTTTTTTCGTGTAGTAAGTGTATTCATACCTACGAAAATATAAAAGAAATTGAGAACGGATTAAATCCTAAATTCTATCTTCGTTTTATGTATTCTGACGAATTTTTCATGGAACGGTGCATCCAACTTGCTCAATTAGGCAAAGGAAAAGTGGCTCCAAACCCTCTAGTTGGCGCAGTAATTGTCCATCAGAATAAAATAATTGGCGAAGGATATCATGAAAAGTATGGTTTTGCTCATGCCGAAGTAAATGCTGTTAACAGTGTTAAAGACCCCTCTTTACTGAAAGAATCAACCATTTATGTTTCCTTAGAGCCTTGTGCGCATTATGGAAAAACACCTCCTTGTGCCTTACTCTTAACTCAAATTGAAATTAAGCGCGTTGTAATTGGAAGTTTTGATACTTTTTCAGAAGTCAACGGAAAAGGTATTGAAATATTGAAAGAAAAAGGTATTGAGGTCAAACTAGGTGTCCTAGAACAAGAATGCCGTGCTTTAAACAAACACTTTTTTACATTTCATGAATTACAACGTCCATATATTTTGCTTAAATGGGCAGAATCAAAAGATGGTTTTTTAGATAAAAATGGAAAACAACATTGGATTTCAGCTCCGGAAACACAAGCATTGGTACACAAAAGAAGAAGTGAATACCAAGGAATACTTGTGGGCCGGAAAACAATTGAAAACGACAATCCAAGCCTGACTGTGCGTGCGTTTCAAGGGGGAAATCCCATTCGTATTGTAATAGATTCAGAATTGCGTCTCGAAATGACTTCAACCATTTTCAATGATGAAGCACCAACGATTATTCTAAATAGAATGAAAGAATCCCATGAAGGAAATATCAAGTGGGTTAAACTCGAAATAATTAAGCCAAAATCAATAGTGGCAGCGCTGTACAAATTAGGCATACAATCTGTACTTATCGAAGGAGGAAAAACGACACTTCAATCGTTTATTGATGCCAACATCTGGGATGAAGCCATGGTAATCCAAGGGAAATCAATCCTTAATAATGGTACAGAATCACCAGAAATAAAAATAAAACCATTTGAAGAAATGCTCTTTTTTGGTGATCGTATTTTAACCTATTACAACGCATGATTCCATTAATACTATCCATTTTTAGCTCCACGATCATCTTCGTTATATTCAAATACTTTAAAAAATTTGAGATCGACACCTTTCAAGCAATTGTTTTCAATTACTTCACTGCTGCAATAATCGGGTTTGGTCTTTATGGATATGAATGGCAACAAGACACATTGGTAAACATACAATGGCTCCCATACGCCTTTTTATGTGCCTTTCTTTTTATTGGATTGTTTTTCGTGATGGGAAAAAGCTCACAGGTGAATGGCGTAGCTTCTACATCGATTGCTGTAAAAATGAGCATGGCCATTTCGCTTATCTTGATGATGATTGGCTATTCTGAAGACCTTTCGATGTTGAAAGCATTAGGAATTATATTGGCATTTACTGGAGTATTTCTGGTTTCATCAACGGATAAAAAGGAAAAAACGACCAATGGAGCTGCTTGGATGTTGCTCTTATTATTTATAGGTAGTGGCGCACTTGACTTCACATTAAACTACATTCAGAAAAGCGTTTTAGGCACGATGACACCGTCAATTTTTACGGCAATCGGATTGGGTTCTGCGGGAGTTTTAGGAAGTATCATTTTAATAATTCGATTGGTGCAACACAAAACACAGATTCAATTAAAAAATGTTCTCGCCGGAATTGTTCTCGGAATTCCAAACTACTTTTCAATCTACCTTTTATTGTTATCATATCGAACAACAGGCTGGAGTGATTCAACGGTATTGGCAATAACGAATGTATCCGTAGTACTTTGTTCAGCCATCATTGGATTCATTGTATTTAAAGAAACAAAAACGTCAAAAAAAATAATAGGTTTGATTGCTGCTATTTTAGCCATCACAACTTTGTATATTGCAAACTGATATTAAAAACTACATCAAATGATCATTCATCCACTTAACACAGGTAATTTTAAATTAGACGGAGGCGCAATGTTTGGCGTTGTTCCAAAATCACTTTGGGAAAGAACAAATCCAGCGGATTCAATGAACATGTGTGATTGGTCGATGAGAACACTATTGATTGAAGATGGTGACCGATTAATTTTGGTAGACACTGGAATTGGAGACAAACAATCCGAAAAATTCTTTTCTCATTACTATTTATCCGATGAAAACAGTTTAGAGCCAAACTTAAAGAAATTAGGTTTTTCAGTTGATGATGTAACTGATGTATTCTTAACACATTTACATTTTGACCATTGTGGTGGTGCAATTAAATGGAACAAAGATAGAACAGGATTTGAACCCGTTTTCAAAAATGCAACATACTGGAGTACTGAGAAGCATTGGAAATGGGCAACAGAACCAAACGCACGAGAGAAAGCATCCTTTTTAAAAGAAAATATCCTACCTATTCAAGAAAGTGGTCAATTAAAATTTGTTGATCGAGAAGGCGATTTTACTAAAAACGTATTTAATAATTTTGATGTATTATTTGTAGATGGTCATACAGAAAGCATGATGATTCCGCACATTCACTACAAAGATCAAACACTTGTTTTCATGGCAGATTTACTTCCAAGCGTAGGTCATTTACCACTTCCATACGTGATGGGTTATGATACGCGGCCGTTGATAACCTTAACTGAAAAAGAAAAGTTTCTTAAAACAGCTGAAGAGAACAATTACATACTATTCTTAGAGCATGATTATGTAAATGAATGCTGTACATTAAAAAACACTGAAAAAGGAGTACGATTAAAAGACACCTTTAACTTTTCAGAGTTATTTTGATTTTTTGTATCTTCAAATCTGCTAAAAACCTAACATCATGGACAAATATCTATTAGAAATACTAAAAGACGTAAACACAATTATCATCCCTGGACTTGGCGCCCTCACAATTACTAATGCCGATAAAGGAGAGATTATGTTCATGTCGTATCTAAAACATGATGATGGTAAATTAACTTCGTACATTGCAGAGAAGGAAGGCATGGATGAGAATGAAGCCAAAAATTTGGTCGCGAAATACGTTCGTGAAATTCAAATTGAACTCGATAAAGGCGAATCGTATGACATGTATCAATTTGGTTCCTTTTACAAAAATGATGGCGAAATCGACTTTAAAAGTTGGGCACAAATGAATCAAGCTACGAATGAAGAAGTAGTGAAACCTGTTACATCACCAAAAAAACCTGAAGTTAAAAAAGAAGAAGAAATAAAAGCAGATGACAACATTCTCATCCCTACTCCACCAAAAGAAGATATTCCTGAGGTAAAAAAAGAAGAGCCAAAAGTAGTCATCCCACCAATCGAGGTTAAACAAGAAACAGTTACTCCTCCAGTAAAACCAACTATTAAAAAAGAACCATTAAAAGAAAACGTTTATGTTGCTCCTGGTACTGAAAATAAAGAATTGAATATTCTTGAGAAAGAAGAACGCGTAGCAACAGCAGCAAAACTCGAAAAACTTCGTCAAGAACAAGAAGATAAAAACAAAAAGAAAAAACGTGGGATTGGTTTTTACATCCTCTTAGCAATGATCGCTTTATTACTTGGTGGAGGAACTATATTCGGAATCAATTACGATACTTACAAACAACACATCCCTTTCCTAGCGGATAAGAACGAGCAACCTGAAGAAGAAGTTAATCGCCTTGAAGAGATGGAAGAAATTTTAAATGGTGAAATCACTGAAACTGAAAACGACCCGGAAGAAGAGCAAACCTCTGAAGAAGAAATAGCTACCGAAGGTTCTGAAGAAATCGTTGAAGAAGTAATTGAAGATCCCGTTGTTGAAGAAAATCCAATTGTAAATTCAAATAACGGAAACGACCTACCTTTCCATATCATTGCAGGGGCATTTTCATCAGAAGCTAACGCTAATCGTCTTGGTGACAAACTAAGAAATGAAGGGTATTCTGTTAAAGTTGGTAAAGGTCGAGGAATGAATTTAGTCAGCATAAAGTCATTTGAAACAAGAGCACAAGCACAAGCAGCATTAACTGATTTAAAATCAGTTGCTCCAAACGGATGGGTTTACGAATGGAAATAAAAATTAAATCGTACAATTTGTAGGAGCACGTGGGCGACCTCTTCCTCTATTCCGGCGATTGTTTTCCCTAAGTCTATCACGACACTTAGGATGGTATTGAATTGGCACTTTCAGGTAAACATAAATATCGGCACCATAAATATCCGATTTCGCAATCCAATTAATTAGCTTATCTGTCCCCAAAGTTAATGGTCCTACGCGAAGGCTTGCTCCTAATTGTGGATGTTGATACTCGTAAAGACTAAACGGTAAGGCAAAATCAAACCAATACGACTCGTATCGCGGGGTTATAGACAGACTATTCGCATGGCGCAATCCAAACTTCTTTCTTCCAGGAGGAATACCTTGCACAACGGTAGCGTTTACATAAACCTTCGACTCCCATAAATTATAATCAAACTGACCAGAAACAAATGTTGGCAATCGCACCTTATCGGTACGTTTAACACGTCCATCATCAATATTAGTTTCTTGTTCTGAAAAAACACCTGTCGGATTCTCTTCATCCACTTCAGTATCGCTATAATTTAACCACGAATAATCACTAAAACTATACCCAGCAAAACCATACGTTGAGTTATCGAACTTAATCGACCCAATGTCAATAATCGAAACACCAATTTTATACTTGTAGTCAATATCATTACAACCATACTTCGCCGTGTTAGGCAAATAATACTGTACATTCGACAACATATGCTGGAAAGTAAACCCAATATCAAACCCAACTCCACTTTTCGTGTTGAAGGTGGCTTTATTGGTATACATAGCATCTGCGTTTAAAAGCGCTACATCTGTAATCGAATCGTTATCAACATTAAAATCAAATTCATAGATATTAGCTGCTGCCCCTGCGATAGAAAATAACTTAGAAACTGATATACCTCCCATAAACATGTTTCGTCTTCGCTTTAAGAAAGTATAGGCATACGTCAATTTCACTTCACCAAAA
>JBFHHS010000148.1:0-7031 GCA_041596895.1 Crocinitomicaceae bacterium
AATAAAAAAGGGGCTCCTGGAGTAAATACATCATCTTTACCTGATATTGTATTTATGCTTCTATTCTTCTTCATGGTTGCAACAACAAGTAAGGAATCAGATCCTACTGTTAAAGTGGTACAACCAGAAGGAGTAAGAACAACGGATATGACTCCTTACAAACAAAGATCTGAAATAGACTTTCTTTATTTAGGAAAGCCTTTAAATCCAGCTCGTGCTGCAAAGTATAAAGAAATGGGTATGGAGTACTTGTTGTTCATGGACAACGTTGCTCAATCTAATCCTGATGATTTATACAATGTGAACGCAATTCGCCGTTGGAAATTAGATAAATTTGAATCGAAACCTGCTCGAATGAGTGAGCCAATCGAATCTGTAATTACTTGCGTAAAAGCAGATAATGGTGCACCTTCAGGTATGATTTTCGATATCAGAAAAGAATTACAAGATATTGACGCTTTAACTATCGCTTACGCGGTAAGAGATAACGGAAATATTTAATCGACAATAAGTTATTTCAACCCCGATTTGATTCTCAAGTCGGGGTTTTTTATGTTTAAGAATTATGTTAAATTTTGAAGTGATTAACCCCACTAGAATTGTCTTTGGAAAGGACCAATTATCAAGGTTGCCTGAATTATTGAAAGAGGCAAATGTCAATCGTATTTTAATCGCTTATGGAGGTGGTACAGTCAAGAAAATTGGCTTGTTAGATCAAATTAAAGCGAAATTGACTGCGTTCGAGGTATTCGAGTTTAGTGGCATTGAAGCAAATCCTGAGTATTCTACTTTAATGAAAGGGGTGGAGTTGGCACGCTCAAATAGGGTTGATTTTATTCTGGCTGTCGGTGGTGGTTCTGTCATTGATGGGGTAAAATTTATGTCAGGTGCAATTGGATATGAAGCGGACCCTTGGAAGGTTCTTGATCGTCAAGAGGGTTGCGTTTTTTCGAGTGCTGTTCCTTTTGGGACGGTATTAACACTTCCTGCAACGGGTTCTGAGGCGAATTCAGGTGCAGTTATTAGCAGAAGTGAGTTTAATCAGAAGCGCACTATGGGGGGACCTTTGTTTTTCCCAGTGTTCTCTTTTTGTGATCCATCTTTAATGGCAACTTTGCCTAAACGTCAATTGGCAAATGGGATTATTGATGCGTATATGCACACACTTGAACAATATTTAACTTATCCTACTGATAATTTATTGCAAGAACGTGAAGCAGAAGCGGTGTTATTGACCCTTTTAGAGGTCTCAGAGGTGGTGAATAAGCCAGATGACTATAAGTTAGCATCAAACTTAATGCATTGCGCTACGCACGCTCTAAATGGAAATTTGAGATGTGGAGTTCCAACGGATTGGACAACACATATGATTGGACATGAATTGACTGCGTTTTATGGCATAGATCACGCTAGAACTCTTGCTATTATTGCTCCTAGGTTGTATGAAAATCGTTTTGAGGAAAAGAAAGAAAAATTAGCGCAATATGGTAAGCGTGTTTTAGGTCTCAGTGGCACTAACAATCAGGTTGCAAGGGAGGCGATTATTAAAACAGAAGCTTTTTTTAATAGTTTAGGAGTCGAAACGCGTCTTTCTGCACATACAGATGATTTTGAATCGGCGGCTGAGAAGGTAAAACAGGTGTTTGTCGAACGCAATTGGTTGGCTATGGGTGAACGTCAATCTATAACTCCTGATGATGTTTTTTCAATAGTCAAATCTGCGTATTAAAATGGCTTTGCATCCCATATTTAAACTAAGAGAATATGCAACTGAGGAAGTTGTTAGTTTGTTGGATTCTGTTGTTTTAGGAACCAATGGGGCGCATTATAAGCATCTTGATACTGAAGAGAAAATTACACAAGCAGATAATCCTTTGTTTCTTTCCATGGAGCGAAATAATAATGTCCTTGGTAATATTTCATTTTGTAGGAGGGGAGGGTTTTGGTACATCCGTTATTTTGCCTTTACAACGTTGATTCAGTCGGCGGGTAAAACAAAATCGAAGTCCGGTAAACATGGTCTTCTAAAACATGAATTGAGCCAGTTTTTTGATGACGTTTTTCAAGGGGAATATGGTGATAGTCCTGATTCGTTCTATGCGTATATTGATCCGAAAAATGAAAAGAGTTTATGGATGAGCGAAAATTTTGGTTTTGAAACAATCGCCCAAATTGCAACACAAACCTTTAGTCGTGTTAATCCAAAATTGAAGGTTCCAATTCAAAAAATTACGAGCTGGAATGAGGTGAAGTGGTTTGTAAATAAGAAGTTTGGTGATCAGGAATTCTATTTCGAAGATCAGGTCAAACAAGCGCCATATTATATTTGGAAGGATGATAACAATGAAGTTTTGGGTTTTGCGAAAATATCTACAGCTAAATGGGAAATCAAACGATTTCCTGGAAAAATGGGGGGTGTTTTAACTAAATTAATTCCTTTTATTCCTCGATTAAACCGAATCATCAGACCGAAAAATCATACGTTTTTAGTTCCCGAGGCTGTTTTTGTCAAAGACCCTACTAAATTGGGCGACTTTTTCGAGGCAATCCTTCATGAAGAGAATAAGAATTTAATGATTTGGTGGGTGGATAAGACGGAATCTCAATACGTCGTTTCAAAGGACTTAACTTATTGGGGATTACTTGACCGTATTATTGGTGAAAGCAGTGCAAATGTAGTTGTAAAAAGGAGTCCGCAAATGGCGAAAAAACTGATTGAGCGTAATTCAGTATATACATCAGGATTCGATTTTATATGATTCTTGTAAATTTGCGATAACAAAAAAGAAATGAAGTATCTAGTAATAGGGTTGGGTAATCCAGGAAGTAAGTATGAAGAAACACGTCACAATATCGGTTTCAAAGTAGTTGATGAGTTCGTGAAACAACGCGAAGGAACTTTTGAAACGGAAAAATTAGCGGATGTAGCCCGGGTGAAATTTAAAGGTCGTCAGATTATCGTTATCAAACCAACGACATTTATGAACTTGTCTGGAAAATCTGTCAATTACTGGATGCAACAAGAAAAAATTTCGAAAGAAAATATCTTGGTCATTACGGATGATATCGCTTTGCCTTTTGGAAAACTCCGAATGAAAGGGAAGGGTTCGGATGGCGGTCACAATGGCCTGAAAGATATTCAAGCCGTATTAAATACTCCTCAATACGCTCGATTGCGTTTTGGTGTAGGGAATGACTTTCATCCTGGTCGTCAAGCAGACTATGTGCTTGGAGAGTGGTCTAAAAATGAGAGTTTAGATCTACCTGAACGTATTGATGTTGCAACTGAATTTATTAAAGGATTTGTTTCAATTGGCCTTCAGCTTACTATGACGAATTGGAATAATAAGTAACTTATACCAAGTTTACTTTATCAATAAATGACCTCTTTTTTCTTTGTGAAATAGGTACTTCATCATTATTAACCATTGTAACAATTGAGTCGTAACGATTAAACGATTTAATTAAGTTTAAATTGATCAAGTGTGAATGATGCACGCGTGCAAAGTTCTTGTCGCTCAATAATCTTTCAAATTCTTTAAGGTTTTTGGATGATACAAAACTCTTCCCATTTTGACGAATGCAATGGGTGTATTTTCCATCGGCCTCACAACGAATAAGGTTAGAAATTTCTAAAGTTTCAAATCCTTTTTGTGTTGAAACTGATAGAACTTCACTTTTTTGATGCATGATTGAGCTCAAATCTTTCAATCGAGCTGGCTCCACTTTTTTTGTAGAAACCTTGGCTACTGCTTGAATTAATTCCTCAGTATTCACAGGTTTAAGTAGATAATCAACGGCGTTCACCTTAAAAGCTTGAATCGCATATTGATCAAATGCCGTAACAAAAATTACATTAAAGTTTAAATCATCAATCGCATCTAACAATTGAAATCCATTCCCGTCGCCTAATTCAATATCAAGTATCAGCAATTCAGGTTTTTGTTCATTCATAACTTGAATACCCGACTCTAAGGAGCTGGCTTGACCAACAACTTTTAGTTGAGGTAAATTGTCTGCAATAACTTTTAATAATGCTTCTCTATTAATTCGAGTATCATCAATAATAACGGTTCTCATTATATAATTGTTTTTGGGAAATATAATCCAATTTTTGTTCCAATACTATTTCCTTTTTCATCTGTTAAGTGAGTAGTCTGGATCTGAATGTCTATTTCGTTTAATGTATTAATTAAATCAATACGTTGTTTTGTAATATCCGTACCTCTTGATGTATGAGACACTTCAAGTTCTTTTTTAAGTTGAATTGCTTGATTAAAACCCACGCCATTATCAACGATTTCAATCAGAATATTCTCTTTGTATTTCGAGATTGAAATATTCAATTCACCTTTTCGTCCTTTTAAAGTTTTTAGGCCGTGTTTAATTGAATTTTCAATAAAAGTTTGTGTCACCATCGATGGAATTAGCGTGTTTTTTAGATCGATTGATGGATCAACAGAAATGGTGTAATCGAATTCATTCTCAAATTGCAATGCTTCTAACGGGATATAAATATCGAACATTTCAATTTCTTCTTGAAGCGATATTTGTGGCTTTTGTGCATGCTCAATGATTATTCGTAATAACCTGGAGAACCTAGTCATATAATTGTTTGCCTTAGTGTGTTCATTAAGGATATAAAGAGATTGAATTGAGTTCAAACAGTTGAAAATAAAATGAGGATTCATTTGAGTTTGAAGCGCCTTTAACTTAAGGTTATTCAAATCAGATGTCATGCGTCGTATTTTTCGAATTCCACGTCTTCGTAGTTTTAATATGTAAAAAATCAAAATGAAAAGGAGCGCTGTCAACAAAAATACCATCGTTAATTTGAATAAGTCTTTCTCCCAGAAATACGTTTCGACTTGGATAGGTATGGTTAATGAATTCGCGGTACCAACTTGTTTTATTGTGAGGGTATAATTTCCAAAAGGTAACTCACTCAAAGTGATAACACGAGAACGATCAATTTCAATCCAATTTGTATTTAACTCCTCAATGCGGTAAGCATAAAGTATATGCTCAGATCGTATGTAATTCGGATGGCTAAATTCGATTTGAACAAGGTTTTGATCTTGCGCAATTCGGATGATTGTATCATTTTCAACGATTTTTTTGTCAATTTTTATTACGTCGATGTTGATGGCATGATTCGATTGTACACGATTCACCTTGTTCGGGTCAATATAAACTGGCCCTGTTATCATCGAAAACCAAAGGTTACCATCGGAGCCTAAAAATGCCTTATTTTGGGTTCTAGAATTTCCCTCAGAACTATGTAAACCATCCGCAGTAGTAAAACGCATTGTACTAAACGTACTTTTTGGAGAATATGCATAATTGATTAGTTCAGAACGGTTCGCTCGATAAATTCCATTATTACTATTCATCCAAAGATTACCTAATTTGTCCTCAATAATACAAAGTATATCTTGCCCAAGTCGCTTATCATAATATGGAAGGGAATAAAAGTTTTGATTATCATATAAATAAAGTCCATGCATAGAGGTTCCTATCCAGTAATTCATGTTCGCATCTTGATAAACAGAACGCACATCGTTGGTAGGCAGTCCTGAACCTTTATTGATGATTACAAAATCATGATTTTCCTCTAAAAAACCTAAGCCACTTTTCGAACAGAAAAGGAGGTTGTCTTCACGGTCTTCGTAGAAAACATAAACATGCTCCAGCGTATTCGAATTGGAAAGATAGATCAGTGAATCTTTTACAATCTCATAGATACCTTTATTGGTTCCGACATATTTTCGACCTTTTTTAGTTTCGTAAATGGAATAAAATGTATTCGTAAATGGAGCAAGTTTTCCTGGAACTTCCGAAATGGAGTCAGTTACTTTAAAAACACCTCTTTGTAAATCAACAATCCATTTATTCTCATTGCGATCTATCAGCATTCCCCATGCGCAACGCTCACCAATGTTTATTTCTTTAGCTAAATGTTTTTTAATATCTAGCTTCATTATTTTGCTGCAAGTGAGGTCTATCCATATGCTTGAGTCCCGTCCTTCGTATACGAAAGAACCTGTTCCCGTTATTTGGTCGTATTCTGAGCGTAAAGATTTGAACATTTTAGGATAAAGAAGAATCAATCCTTGATCAAAAGTTCCTAACCATATTATTCCATTTTCAGCAAAATATATATCGAGAATTTTCTTGGTGTTAAATTCAGAATTATTGATCGAAATTGGTCGGTCTGCTTTAGTATTTAGAAGTACTTTACTTCTAGATAACTGCGCGTATGACTCATCAAAATTAGATTCTTGAATTTTATAAAGTAAATCTGTGTCATAACTTTCACTTGAGCTAATTCGAAATTCCTTTAAATCTATCTGAGTTGCTTTGTTCTTGTTGATCTGATAATATCGTAATTTACCGTCTATTTGCTGCCCGTATAAATCATTCTTGATTCTAAAAACATTTTTTATTGAGGATATTTTATTTGCCTTTCCGTTTATTAAAAAGTAGACACCTTCATCTGTGTAGTAATAGATGTCCTGTCCTATTGAGTAGGCGTAAATTCTGTTTTTAGATTGAGTACTTAAAACTATTTTAGAAACTCCTTCATTAAATTTGAACAGCTTATTCTTAGTACTCACATAAATTTCGTTGTTTAAGACTAATAATTCATTGTATCCAGGTTCAACGCAGTCAAATCGTTTAAAAGAATTCCCTTCAATTTTAATGATTTCTTTAGTTGTAGAAAACCAAATAAAACCGTCTTTATCTTTAACCAATTTTAAAATACTAGACGACGTTAATTCTTTAGTGTTTCCTTCATTAAATACCTTGAATTCGTAACCATCAAATCGCGCAATACCGTTGTAAGTGGATAACCATAAATAACCATTCGGGCCTTCAATGATTTGTTTGATATTGTTTTGCGGAAGACCATTTTCTGTTGTCCATTGAAAAACTGAATAGTCTTTTGAAAATAATTCTAATCGTATCGGGTTGTCCTGGGCCTTTATATTCGTAAACGACAAAAGCGCAAAAGCAAAAAATAAAAAACC
>JBFHHS010000149.1:0-6959 GCA_041596895.1 Crocinitomicaceae bacterium
GCAATGTATAATTAACAACTCTACCACAATTTGTAGGTACGTTATTTAGAGAGATATCTGTTGGACATGTTAAAAATGAAACAGGATTACATGGTGCAACACTATTAAATTCAATAGCGTCATAATGCCCTGTAACACCTGGGCTAAAATTATACAAGTGAATTTGAGTTAACTCTGTTGTTGCCGTACTTCTAAAAGGAAAACTAGCATAAACAAGCACACCGTTTATAGAAAGATCAAAATTCTTGGCTGTCCAATCAATATTCTCTAACTCAACGTGGTACCAAGTATTTACTGCATAGGTATATGTAGTAAGATCGGCCCCACTTCCAATAAAACGGATATACCCCCCAGCATTGAAATACATGAACAACATCCCATTATTTGAATTCGTATTGTTATCCCCAATAACTACATAAGTACCATGTTGGCCAGGATTATCCTGTTTTACATAATAACTAATGCTTGTTGGCTGTGAAGGAGCAAAATCCGCTCTCGTTCCTTGATAATGGCTTGAATTCCCTGTCTGTTGAAATTGATATGCCCCAACAGCTGGATCAGTCGTATTCGTTACTCTCGTATACGGCGAAATTTCCGTCCAAGTTGGCAAGTGAGATCCTGATTCAAAACCATCACTGAACTGAGCGAAAATTGTAGCAGTAAAACAAACTGCTAGAATAGTTAATAAACTCCTTAACTTCATAGGTACTTATATTAAAAAAACTTTCTGTTATCTTTCAACTACTGTTGCATTTTCAAATCTCCACAATTGCTCTTTTAAATTTTGCAATTTGTCTCCGCTATAATTTCCAGAAGAAATATCCGATTTGAGTTTTTCAATTTTTATATGAACAGTCTTTTCTAATTCTTCTTGTGTGAAAAATGAAACTGGCGTGCCATCTTCTGGACGAATTGAAATTGAATTATTTTCTTCAACTGTTGAAACAGTATTATAAGAAGATGATGAATTTGATGAATCCGTTTTTACGATTGCATTTTCTAAACGCCAAATTTGCTCTCTGTTATATTGAACACGTTCTGGTGTATTTAAGTTTTCACTTATCGCCAATTTACACGACTCAATTTTTTTAGAAACAGATTGATCTAACTCTTCTTGCGAAGAAAAAATCATTGGTTTCGCATCAGCAGGTTTTAGTGCAGAATATACCTCATCACTTGAATTAGTGTATGAATTTTCTTGTGCGAATGTGTTTGTTGAAAAAATACCCAGTAGTAGTATTCCTAGGAATAGTAAAAATTTATTCATCTTTCAGTAATTAGTTTTCCATGCTAAATTAGCAGGTCAATTACTGGCAAGCAAACATTTGTTGAATTTGGCTTTGATTTTGTTGAAATTAACATCAACGTGTTGAAAACGTGAAATTCTATTTATTTTGTAGAATCATTTCCCTCACTTTTTTCTGATGCTTTCTTGAAACTGGAACACGAACATCTTTTGGTAAAAAGATATCATTATCTGCAAGGCGATTTATACGATTTGAATTCACAATATACGACTGATGAGTTCGCACAAAATTCTCTTTTGGAAGTCGCTCTAAAAGATCAGCAAGCTTCCCTCTTGTCACAACACGATCCGTCGCTGTATATATGGTCAAATAAACATTTTCTGACTGAACATATATAATATCATTATACTTCACATTGACCATTCCCCCGGCAGATTTTATCCAAAGTGAATCATTGACAAAGGCGTCACCAAGCTTCTTTATCATGTTGATAATTTCAGCTTTATTAAACGGTTTTAAAATGAAACCATGTGGTCTCAAATTAATTGTGTTTTGAAGGGTATTTTTATCTGAAAAAGAAGTAATAAAAATAAAGGGAATATTTAACGGTGAAAGTTGCTTTGCCATTTCAATTCCAATGTCTTTTCCATGCATTCGAACATCCAAAAGAGCAACATCAAACGCCCGCTTTTCACAGTATTCTTCGAACAATTCCATTCTATCTACAATATCAACAACATCGTAACCTTGAGAACTAACAATCATTGATAAATTCTCGCCCGTAAAAATGTCATCTTCCGCAATTAATACTCTCATTCCTTTTAATTAAATTCAAAACACAAATGCAATCCACTACTATCACCAAAGTAGTATTTTCCTTTTAAATTTCTTTTTAAGAAGGTATTGATAATGGTAACTCCAAATGTTTTGCTATCCATAAACTTTTTCTTATCCTTAACTCCGACACCAGAATCTTGGTATTCCATGCACCATAACTTCCCTTTTTCGTTTTCACACTTCCTAAATGTTAATGAAATATTCTTGTCTTGATCATTTAACTTCCACGCATGTTTAATTGAATTCATCATTAATTCATTCACAATAAACCCGATGGATTGCGCTTTTTCAATTTCAAACTCCAAATTCTCCATATACAATTCGAAAACAACATCATTTGGAAGCACAGACTGTGCAATACTTTCGATATACTGTTTTAAATCAATCGAATCATACTGATTATTGACATATAAATTTTGATGAGCTAGTGCAAGACTGTTAATACGATCCTTCCCCATTTTAATTGCATTCAACGCAACCGCATCATTTACAAATAATGTCTGAAGATCCAACAAGCTTGAAACAGTTTGCATATTGTTTTTGACCCTATGATGTACTTCCTTCAAAAGAAGTTGCCTAGATTCAACCAACCATTTCAATTTTCGATTCACTCTAAAAGATCGGAGCATCACAAAAATTGAAAAAATCAAAAGCACGGAACCTATTATTAATAGGTATAGTAAGTTCCACTTATTTTGATCTGCAATTTGATAACGAATCCGTTCAGATTTCAATTGAAGTTGCGTTTTTCGATTATTCTTTAACGTTTTAAAAAGAGCCTGGTTCTTTCTTCCCAATTCCAATTCATTCGCAATTTTTGCCATTCCCTCGTTTTGCTCTTTCTGCCACAACCTTAATTCAGCCTCATAATAAAGAGCTTGTGATGCACTTCCATCTTTAAAATTGTTCAATGCAAAAAGAGCCTGTGTTTTTATAGAGTAAAGATTTACTAAAATTGAAACCCAATCTTGAACATAAACGAGGTCAATTGCTTCATCAGCTACCTGAATACACTTCTTAAAGTTTTCTTTTTTCTGATAAACCCTACTTAGGTTATACAGTGCACTTGCAGCTGCTCTATTATTCTTCAACGCAATCCAAAGATCTGCAGACTCTCTATAACCAACAATCGCTTTTTCAAGATCTCCATAATGTTCTTCGACATGAGAAATCTCATTCAATGAAGTTGCTAATAGGTCATTGTCATTAATTTTTCTAGCATACTCCATTGCATTCCGTGAAAGCAGGATTACACTATCGGGATCTGGGTGATTTTCATTAATTACGGCCGCATATCGATTGTAATAAAACGCCATATTCTTATTCGACACCCCTTTCTTTACCACCAGGGGATCACATAACTTCAAGAATGATCTTGCCTCAAAGTAGTCCCTTCTGTTACGATGATACTCCGCCATCGCAACAATCGAATTTAATCGAGCATCAGGATCACTCTCACTATCAATTGCACTTAAATCGTATGCCTTCTTTAAAGCCTCGCATGCCAGATCATATTTCTCCAGCAACTGCAACGATCTTCCCTTACCAACTAAAAGATTAATTTCTAATGATCTAGCACAATTATTACAAATTTGAATTGCTTTATTGTATTGATCCAGCGCATTAGCATAATCGCTATTCTTAAAATAGTCGTCACCTTTTTGCTTAAAAAATTGTTCTTCAGATTGACTTAAACTAAAAAAAGAAAAACAAGTTAGTGCCAGCAAGAAAAAAGTGTGCTTCAGCATAGAGTTAATTTACGGCTAAAATACAAACTTTCATTCAAACCAGTTTTAAGCAAAAAAAGGGGAATCTCAATTGAGACTCCCCTTTCTATAATTTCAGTACTATTTTAGTATCTGTAGTGTTCTGGCTTATATGGACCTTCAACCTCCACTCCAATATAAGAAGCTTGATCCGGTCTCAACTCAGTAAGTTCAGCACCAACTTTCGCTAGGTGTAATTTAGCCACTTTTTCATCTAAATGCTTTGGTAACATGTAAACATCATTTTCATAAGCATCCGTATTGTTCCACAACTCTAATTGAGCTAACGTTTGGTTTGTGAATGAGTTTGACATCACGAACGATGGGTGACCTGTTGCACATCCCAAGTTAACTAAACGACCTTCAGCCAAAAGGATGATATCATTACCATTAACATCATACATATCAACTTGAGGTTTGATTTCAACTTTTGAAGCACCATACTTTTCGTTCAACCAAGCCATATCAATTTCGTTATCGAAATGTCCGATATTACAAACGATTGTTTTATCTCTCATTGCTTCAAAGTGGTGATCTTGAACGATGTCTTTGTTACCTGTTGTAGTAACTACGATATCAACATTTCCGACAACGCTTTCCAATTTACGAACTTCAAAACCGTCCATAGCAGCTTGTAAAGCACAGATTGGATCAATTTCAGTAACGATAACTCTTGCACCAGCACCTCTTAAAGAAGCAGCAGAACCTTTACCTACATCTCCGTATCCACAAACAACAGCAACCTTACCAGCCATCATTGTATCTGTAGCACGACGAATTGCATCAACCAAAGACTCTTTACATCCGTATTTATTATCAAACTTAGACTTAGTAACTGAATCATTTACATTGATTGCAGGCATAACTAAAGTTCCATTTTTCTTTCTTTCATACAAACGGTGAACACCAGTTGTAGTTTCTTCAGAAAGTCCTTTAATATCTTTACACAATTCTGGGTAACGATCAAATACCATGTTTGTTAAATCACCACCATCATCCAAAATCATGTTTAAAGGTTTACCATCTTTAAACGCGAATAATGTTTGTTCAATACACCAATCAAACTCTTCCTCATTAAGACCTTTCCAAGCAAAAACTGGAACACCTGCTGCTGCGATTGCCGCTGCTGCGTGATCTTGTGTAGAAAAGATGTTACATGAAGACCATGTTACGTCAGCTCCTAATTCAACTAATGTTTCAATTAACACTGCTGTTTGAATTGTCATGTGAAGACATCCAGCGATTCGTGCTCCAGCCAATGGCTTAGAAGCTCCATACTCTTCACGAAGAGACATTAAACCTGGCATTTCTGCTTCAGCAATTCTAATCTCTTTTCTTCCATAATCAGCTAAGCTGATGTCTTTAACCTTATAGGCTAATCTTTCCGTTGTACTCATATCTTTTGTTCTTGTTGTTCTTTTTTTAGTGTTGCAAAGCTACAAAGTTCCTATGTAATTATGAACTATACAGCGCATTAATCTGAATTAACCTGCTGATATATGTCTATTTTAACTTTTCTTTTATTAATTCTTCTAGACCATCTATAAAACGATCATGATCATTTGAACTTGGAACCAGTTGTATTTTTTCACCTCCAAACTCTTCGAAAATTTCTTGATATTCATCTCCAATTTCGATAACAGTTTCAAGACAATCGGCAACAAAAGCCGGACTAAAAGCCAACAACTTTTTTGCTCCCTTCTTTCCTTGTTCTTCAACCACCTTATCTGAAAAAGGGGTCAACCATTTCTTATCCAATCGAGATTGAAAACAAACCGTATAATCCTTTTCATCTATACCTAACTTAGCTGCGATTAAGCGAGTGGTGGCGTAGCATGTTGCTTTGTAACAAAACTTATTATAATCATTAATCTCAGTCTCACATGGCTGATCAGTACATAGATCATCTCCTTCATATACTTTATCTACATGTCGCTCTGGCAGACCATGGTACGAGAATAAAATATGATCGTAATCATTCAAATCAAAAGCCTTTGCACGATCAACGATTGAGTCAATATAACCTTCATTATCCCAAAACTGATTGATTGTTGATACTTCAGGTACCACCCACCATTTACGAATGATGTCCATTGCCAACTCGATTGCGGACCCAGTTGAGGCGCTTGCATAATGAGGAAACAATGGTAATACTACAATATGGTCGTAATTTTCCTTTCGCATTGCTTCAAGCACATCATACATGGCAGGATTTTGATATCTCATAGCCACATGTATCTTGACATTCGAATTTTCGAAACGTTTTTGAAGCTTTTCCTTTACGTTATCTGTATGTGTTATTAACGGTGACACTCCATTTCCAAAATCCCACAATTCTTTGTACACTTTAGCAGATTTAGGTGCTCTAAAAGGAACGATAATTCCATTTACCAACAACTTTCTTCCCAGCCATGGTAAATCAATTACACGTTTATCGTTTAAAAACTCACTTAGATACCTTCTAACATCGGATGTTTTTGGACTGTCAGGTGTTCCTAATTGAACAAGTAATACTCCAACTTTTCTCATATTAAAACAGTTTTGATCTCCAGTCTTCAGATTCAGACTCTTCGATTAGGCCTAATTTTATTAGGTAGGATATTGTCTTTTCGAAAGCCAAAGGATATTTAATACCTGAATAATTCCAATCTGTTTCATTCAACCAATTCTCCACTTGTCCATGACGCAGATTATACCTCCAACTAATCAAATCGATAATATTTTCATTCTTTTTAAGTTCGGCAGCTTTTTCATTAACAATATTACACATAGTCATGAGTTCTTTTTCATACTTCTCAAATACTTCAGTACGAACGGCTATGACGAAACATGGCCAAGGGGTAACTACCTCATCAATATATCTACATTTTTTTTGTTCAGTAAAAGGATGTGTTGTATACTTTTCCCAAAGGAATGCTTGAGCCTCATTATTTTCCAAGGCCCATAATCCACCATAAACATCTCCAACAACATTGAATTTCAATTCATTTGGATTCCATCCTTCTTGATTAGCCTTAACGAAACTCATCAAATGAGAACCTGAACCTTCTCTTGAAATGGCAAAAGTTTTTCCTTCTAGTTGATCTACTTTTTCGATGTCAGAATGAAA
>JBFHHS010000150.1:0-6949 GCA_041596895.1 Crocinitomicaceae bacterium
CCCCGAGACAGAAGATGATTGGTATGATGTACCTGGTACTTACCGCACTTTTGGCTCTTAACGTATCTAAATCTATCCTTGATGCTTTCGTAGCAATTGAGGAAAACACACAAAAAGCGAACATTGTTCAATTTGATAGAGGAACTGGTTTTTATAACGATGTAAAATCGGAGTTGAGTGGTTCTAAAGGAGAAGAGAATAAGGCTAAACGCGAAAAGTTAGAGTATGTAATTAAGCAAATGGAGCAGATTGATGCTGAGTCATCTAAAATGATCGAATCTATCGATAAACTTAAGAAGAAGATTCTTGAGGAAAGTGGAGAAGACATTTCTAGCGTGAAAAACAAAGATGAAGCTTCAATTTTATGGTCTAAATACAGCAAGGATAAAGGTTCTTTACCTACTAGAATGAATTTGATGGCTGTTCAAGCAAAAGACCAATATGATGTGCCTATGCATGTTATTATTGGAGAAGACATCAAAAATCCATCTGGAGAAGGAAAGAAACTTTGGGAAGATTTCAATAAGTATAGAAATAAAGTTGTTGAATTGACTGGTACATACGAATGGGGTGGTAAGAAGTTTACTGTTAAACCAACAAATATCCCACAATTTACTAGTAATGAAGATTTGACAAAGCAAGTTTCTAAAATGATTGATAAATCAAAAGGAAACTTGAAAGAAGACCGTCAAGTGTTAATTGATCTTTACATGGGTATGACTAAACTTGAAAAAGGGAAAGTACACGATGTAGAGGGAGTTCACTGGATTGGTGCAACTTTCGATCACGCTCCTTTGGTAGCTGCAATCGCTTCGTTATCTTCAATGCAACAGGATGTATTAGCAGCTAGAGCATTGGCTATGGCGCACTGGAAATCTAAAGTTTCTACTGGTGAATACAGCTTTAATAAAATTATGCCTTTAGCTTACGGACCTTCAGTTGCGAATAGCAATGAAGAGATTGAGTTACAAGTCATGATGGCGGCATTCGATTCAGATAACCAACCTGTTGTTACTGTGGATGGATATGATAACCAAGATATGGTGTCTTACCCAGGAAACGGTCAAGGTGTAGTTAAATTAACTACGGGTTCTGGTCAAATGGAGTTAACAGGAACTGTATCTATTAAGAACAAATCAGGAGTTAAGAAAACTGAAAAGTGGACTAAAACAATTATCATCATGAAACCTCAAGGGGCGATTGAATTACCTGAATTAAATGTTCTTTATAGAGGTTATGCAAATAAAGTAGAGGCTACTGCTTCTGGTTATGATAAAACAATTTTATCGGGAACTGGAGTAAGTATTAGTGGTTCTGGGCCTTATATTGTTAAACCAACAGGTAGAGGTAGAGAGGCTTATTTAACTGTTTCTGGTAAGAATACTGCAACAGGTAAAACGGCATCTTTGAAAAAAGTGAAATATAGAGTTAGTAACTTGCCAGATCCAGAATTATACTGGGGTGCTTCGAAGTCAGGTACTAAAGGAAACAGAAGAGAAACTAAGCTTTTTGCTAAGTATCCACCAGAAATTCCTTTAAATGCTTCATTTCAAATCATTAACTGGGAATGTACTATTCCAGGTGCTCCAGGTGCTCCTCCAAGAGGTTCAGGTGGAAACATCGGTGCTGCATCTTCTTTGATTATGCAAGCAAAAGCTGGAATGACAGTAAGTTTTATTTGTACAGTAGTTGGTCCTGACGGCATTCAAAGAAAGAGAGCCGGTGCATTTAAGATTTAATAATTAATTTTTAGGATTATGAGAAGTTTAATTTATTCATTGTTGGCAGTAGCATTCTTAGGATCTACTGATGCAAGTGCTCAGATTGAGGAAATCAACGGAGGGCCCGTTAACGTACCTACTGAAGGTATTATTGATGGGGTGTTCATTCAAGAACATATTCCTACTAAGCGTATGATTCCTTATGAGTACGTACGTGAGGCGGATGCGATTTGGAGTAGAAGAGTATTTGAATACATTGACTTACGTGAAAAGATAAATCATCAAATGTATTATCCATTGGATGAGATTACCAATCAAGGTGTTTGGGTGCGTAATGCAACTCGTTGGAGTTTGTGGACCGTAATCAGACAACACGTTATGAATGGTGATTTGAGAGTCTTTTCTCCTTATAATCCTTATAACAAATTTGGTGAATGGGATGGTTACCAATTAAAGTATCCAGTTGATCCTGAGCCAGGTTTGAATTTCTATACTGATTCTGCGTACCGTGAAGAAATGGTTTATTTCTTAGGGTATTTAGGACCGCAAAGTGATATTCCTTTAACAGATGAATACGGAGATCCACAAGTAAGAACAACTCCTGATGGTTTTCAAGAGTATGTTTATCCTCCACGTGATACGATTTGGTATACGTCGAAAGATGTAGTTCAATATCGTATTAAAGAGGATTGGTTCTTTGATAAAGAAAGATCTGTTTTGGATGTTCGTATCTTAGCTATGGCGCCTGTCGTTTACGATATGGAAGAAGATGCAAATGGTAACAAAAGTATTTCAGGAATGAAAGAATTGTTCTGGCTGTATTTCCCTCACTGTCGATTTGTATTCAATAACTATTTTGTATACAATGATAAAAATGATGCGCAATGGATGAGTTTTGATGACCTTTTCTGGAAACGTCGATTTAATAGTGTGATTTACAAAGAAAGTAATACATACGATCGTAAAATCGAAAGTTATAGAGCGGGCGTTGATGCTTTGCACGAATCTGAAGAAATAAAAAACGAAATTAGAAACATTGAACATGATGTTTGGTCATTCTAACTGAAGTTCAACGTTAATATATTCAAGCCTGTAAGGATTTCCTTACAGGCTTTTTTTTGACTTCTTGTTACTTCTTTTTCTTCATAGCATTGTCAATGTATAAACCAACTAAATTTTATACCATGGCAGGAGGAAAGGAAACACCAAGACAAAAGATGATAGGAATGATGTATTTAGTGCTAACAGCATTGTTAGCATTGAATGTTTCAAAATCTATTTTAGACGCGTTTGTCGCTATCGAAGAGAATATACAAACAGCTAGTATTACAGAATTGTTTCGTGGTGATGAGAAGAAGTCTGAATTAAAGGAAACGGCCCTAGATTCATCAAACCCCGAAAGAGCGGCAAAAGCAAAGCTATATTTAGATGCAGTGAATGATATTGATGAAATGACTGCAAAGCGCATTAAAGAAATCGATGATTTAAAGTTATTGATTTTAACTCAAATTGGGGAAGATGTTGTCACAGTTGCACCTGAAGATGTGATTATTCGTAGTATGTATAATAAAGATGTTCCGCTTAAGCCTACTCGAATGAATCTAGAATTTGTAAATGGTAAAGATAAATACGATGAACCAATGCGAATTCTAATTGGTGATGATATTAAATCGCCAAGAGGGGAAGGCTTAAAGTTATGGAACTCATTGAATCTTTATCGAAAGGAATTGACTGAACGTATCGCTTCTTCTCAAATTAAGGTTGATACGAATGGAATCGTTGCATTTGATTCGAAATACAAATTTAACGCACCATCGATTAATACATTTAAGAATCAAGAAGATTTAAATAAACAGCTTAAAAAAGCGATTGATGCTTCGAATGTGCATGATGATGATCGTGAACAGATTTTAGAAATTTATCGTGGACTTACTAAAGAAGAGTTTTCTGAAGTGAA
Organism: Crocinitomicaceae bacterium; assembly: GCA_041596895.1. Classification (GTDB taxonomy): domain Bacteria; phylum Bacteroidota; class Bacteroidia; order Flavobacteriales_D; family Crocinitomicaceae; genus UBA4466. The sequence goes on from JBFHHS010000150.1 coordinate 3,679, forward strand.
TCATGAAAGTGGGATTCATTGGATGGGTAAAACATTTGATCATTCGCCTGCTGTAGCGGCTATTGCTTCTTTGTCTTCAATGCAAAAAGACATACTCGCCGCTCGTGCACAAGCAATTTCCTTAATTCGTAGTCGTGTGGGGGGAGGTGAATATGCTTTTAATAAAATTATGCCTTTAGCTTATGGCCCAGAAGTAGTAAATCAAAATGATGATTTTGAAGTAGAAGTGCTTATGGTAGCTTATGATAGCGATAAACAACCTTTGGTGACTTACGATGGTGCTGAAATAACTGATGTTCGTGACGGTAAAGGTCGTGTTAAGGTAAAAGCGTCCGGTAATTCGATGGAATTGAATGGAACGGTGTCAATCATGACAAAGTCTGGAGTTAAAAAGACTATGCCATGGAGTAAGTCCGTTACAGTAATGAAGCCTGCTGGTGCAATAGAAATGCCAGAATTTAACGTGCTTTATCGAGGTTATAATAATCGAATAATTGCAACTGCTTCTGGATTTGATAAAACAACACTTGGTGTAAGTGCAGGAGTGAATAAAACTAAAAGTGGTGATGAGTGGATTGTTACTCCAACAGGTAGAGGTAGGCAAGCCTTTTTAACTGTTTCAGGAACCAATACTACAACTGGTCGAACTGTGCAATTGAAACGCGTTGAGTATAAAGTCAGTAATTTACCTTCTCCAAGCCTTTTTTGTGGTGGAGTGAAAGAAGGAGGGGTAATAGATGGTAGGGCGACTAAAATATTCGCTAAATATGGACCTGAAATCCCTTTGCAAAGTGCAAAGTTTAAAATTATTAATTGGGAGTGTCAGGTCGGGAACTCACCAGGAGCAAACCCACGAGGTTCAGGCGATGATATTTCTTCTGTTACTGGATTGATTCGTCAAGCTCCAAGAGGAACATTAATAACTTTTATGTGCACGATTATTGATCCTTCAGGTACAAGGCAGTTAATGACTAGATCATTCAGAAAATAGAGTTTTTAAACCGAGAAGATTTACTTCTCGGTTTTTTTTTGAATTCTCTTTGCGCTTGTAAGTGATTGTGGTTTTGAATAAATATCTTTGCACATGATTAATTTGGAGCGTATTGGGGTTCATCTCCCTCAAGGATATTTGTTTAAAGACATTAGTGTACAAATAAATAAGGGAGATAAGATTGGTTTAGTTGGGAAGAATGGTGCTGGTAAATCAACCATGTTGAAATTGATTGCTGGTGTGAATACTCCTTCAGAGGGGAAAATTCACAAACCAAAGGATGCTACAATTGGTTATTTAACTCAGGATATTAAAATTGATACGACGCAGAGTGTTTTTGAATATCTGAATACTTCAAATCCTGAATTAACAAAACTTAATGTTCGAATAGAAGAAATCAATCATGAACTTGTAACACGAACGGATTACGAGTCTGAAAGCTATTTAGGCTTGTTGGATGAACTAAACGATTTAAATCATGAGTTCGCGATTCGTGAAGGATTTCTTTGGGAGGAGAAAATTACCAATACTTTAAAAGGTTTGGGTTTTTCAGATGATGAATTACCTCGTAGTCTAAACACCTTTTCAGGTGGGTGGAAAATGCGTGCGGAATTGGCACGAATTCTTGTAAATAATCCAGATATTATCCTCTTAGATGAGCCTACCAATCACTTGGATATTATTTCAATTAGTTGGTTGGAGAATTATTTGAAAACATTTGATGGGGCCGTTGTTACAATTTCTCACGATAGAATGTTTTTAGATAATGTAACGAAAAGAACCCTCGAGATTTCTAAAGGAAAACTACTGGATTTCGCTTTTGCTTATTCGAAGTATAAAATTGTTCGTGCCGAAGAATTAGAACGTTTATCGGGAGCAAAGAAACAACAAGAAAAAGATATAAAACATACAGAAGAATTAATCAATAAATTTCGCGCAAAAAAGAATAAGGCGGCTTTCGCGCAATCATTGATTAAGAAGTTAGAAAAAACGGAGGTGATTGAAGTGGATAATGACGATATAACCGGAATCAATATTAACTTCCCTTTGAGTGTTCAACCCGGGAAATGGGTACTGGAGATGAAAGGTATGGGGAAGTCATTTGGAGATAAGTTGTTATTCAAAGAGGTGAACTTAACAGTTGGTCGCGGTGAAAAAATAGCATTACTTGGGGCTAACGGTACTGGTAAATCAACACTTCTTAAACGAATGATGGGTAAGCTCGAAGGTGAAGGAGAGGTGCTTGAAGGACATAATGTTAATGTGACCTATTTCGCACAAGATCAAGCTGAATCGTTAGATGTGACAAAAACGGTACTCGAAACAGTTGATGAAACTGCAAAAGGTGAAATTCGAAAGAGTTTACGTCAAGTGTTAGGAGCATTTTTATTCCGTGGTGAAGATGTAGACAAGAAAGTAGGGGTGTTATCGGGTGGTGAACGAACACGTTTGGCTTTATGTCAATTGCTTTTGAGCCCTTCTAATTTCTTAATTCTCGATGAGCCTACTAATCACTTGGATATTCAGTCTAAAGAGGTTTTGAAAAGTGCGCTTCAGAATTACGAAGGAACATTTATTGTCGTTTCTCACGATAGAGAATTCTTAGATGGTCTAACGAATCGAATTTGGGATATTGAAAATAAAACGCTCAAAGTTCATCACTTCGGTGTTAAAGATTTCTTGAAACGTAAAATGGATTTAATGAATCCTACCGCGGATTTAAAATCCGATAAGAAAGTTACTAAGAATTCAGAGGATAAGAAAGAGAATAGATCGAATGAACTCTCTTATGAGGAAAAAAAGGAGCAAAAACGCCGCAAGAATAAATTTCAGAATCAAGTCAATCGTTCTGAAGAAAAAATTGAGGAATTAGAAACTGAAATTGCAAAAATGGACGAGAAAATGGCCACATTAGATTATTCTACTCCAGAGGCAACTCAAGTCCTTGCTGATTACGAAAAGATTAAAAAAGAACTCGATGAGCAAATGTCACTTTGGGAAGAGGGTACTGAAGGTTTGTTAGAGTTTGAGTAAGTCTAGTGATTTTTCTTCTTGTGCTTGGCAATGCGTTTCTGTCGCTTTTTATTTTTCTTAACAGATTTCTTTGCTGATTTAGACTGGGCACGCCAATACCTTTTTTGAGCAGCTTTTTGAGCTTTCTTAGCTTCCTTGGCTTGTTTTTTCTGCTTTTTCGCCAACATTTTCTCCGCTTCCTCTACTGTTTCTGGTGTTTTTGAAGGGTTGGTGCTACCACAACTTGTAAGATTCAAGGCAGCAAGC
>JBFHHS010000151.1:0-6829 GCA_041596895.1 Crocinitomicaceae bacterium
GCTTTTGATAAAGGACAAACGATAGTGCGGACATTAGCGTCAGCTTTTGATAAAGGACAAACGTTAGTGCGGACATTAGCGTCAGCTTTTGATAAAGGACAAACGTTAGTGCGGACATTAGCGTCAGCTTTTGATAAATTAGTTAAAAATCGACGGTTTCATCATGAAATTGTATTCCCAATGTAACTTTGGTTTCAAAGAAGAACGGCTTATCAACTGGGTGAAACCAAAATTTTAACGTATTTTTGTGTGACAAAATTTAATTTAACAAATACAACATATGGCAGAAGTAATGACAGATCTTGGAATTGGTGAGATTTTATCTCAATTCGGGATTGATCCAGTAAATAATGGTGCATCAACAGGTGGACATTGGTTTAATACACGAGGAGAAAAAATAGATTCAGTATCTCCAGTAGATGGAAAAGTTATCGCTACTGTGAATGCTGCAACTGAAGCAGATTATGAAGCGGTAATTTTAAAAGGACAAGAAGCTTTTAAAACTTGGAGAACGTGGACTGCTCCAGCTCGTGGTGAGGTTGTTCGTCAATTGGCTACAAAATTACGTGAATATAAAGAGCCTTTAGGAAAACTTGTTTCTTATGAAATGGGTAAATCATACCAAGAAGGTTTAGGTGAAGTACAAGAAATGATTGATATCTGTGATTTCGCAGTTGGTCTTTCTCGTCAACTTCATGGTTTAACAATGCACTCTGAGCGCCCAGGACATAGAATGTATGAGCAATATCACCCATTAGGAATTGTAGGTATTATCTCTGCGTTTAATTTCCCTGTTGCAGTTTGGAATTGGAATACGGCTCTTGCTTGGGTTTGTGGTGATGTTTGTGTTTGGAAGCCATCTGAAAAGGCTCCAATTACTGCATTGGCTTGTCAACAAATTACAAAAGAGGTGTTCGATGCAAATGGAGTTCCTGAAGGAGTTTCTGGTTTAGTAATCGGAGGTGCTGAAATTGGTAAATTAATGGCTGAAGATAAACGTGTGCCGTTGGTCTCTGCTACAGGTTCTACTCGAATGGGTAAATCAGTAGGCGCAGCCGTAGGTGCTCGTTTAGGAAAGTCCTTATTAGAGTTGGGTGGTAACAATGCAATTATTATTACTCCTTCTGCTGACTTGAAAATTGTTCTTCCTGGTGCTGTTTTTGGTGCTGTTGGAACTGGTGGACAACGTTGTACTTCAACTAGAAGATTAATTATACATGAAGATGTATATGATACTTTTGTTAATGCTATCGTTAATGCATACCCACAATTGAAAGTAGGTAATCCATTGGATGAGTCAAATCACGTTGGTCCTTTAATTGACAAAGATGCTGTTCAGATGTATTTAGATGCATTAGAAAAAGCAAAAGCTGAAGGTGGAAAGGTTTTAGTTGAAGGTGGTGTTTATGAAGGTGAAGGATATGAGTCTGGGTGCTACGTGAAACCAGCAATCGTTGAAGCGGACAATAGCTTCGAAATTGTACAACACGAGACTTTCGCTCCGATCTTATACATCATGAAATATTCAGGTGGTGTTGAAAATGCAATCGCAATTCAAAATGATGTTCCTCAAGGATTGTCTTCTGCAATTATGACAAACAGCTTAAAAGAGTCTGAAGCATTTTTAGCTTGCTCTGGGTCTGATTGTGGTATTGCTAACGTTAATATCGGTACTTCAGGTGCTGAAATTGGTGGTGCATTCGGTGGAGAAAAAGAAACAGGTGGTGGACGTGAGTCTGGATCTGATGCTTGGAAAATCTACATGCGTCGTCAAACAAATACAATTAATTATACAGATAACTTGCCATTAGCGCAAGGAATCAAGTTTGAGCTATAATCAAACGAAACGATATGAAAGGGTCGATACATCGTGTGTCGACCTTTTTTTATTAATTCCAATTGAAAAAATGATCGCTTTCAATGGAACTTTGAAAACGCAAGCGTAAACGGTCTAAGTGCAGCTTTGAATTTAAATCTCCCGACTTGGCTTTAGCCTTTACACGATAATACAAGTTCATTGTCTCTCCAAATAAGTCTTGATCTAGTTTACTTTTGATTTCTGCAATTTTTGCATTGATTTCAATTAAAGTATGCTCCGTATCACCCAATTCTTTATCTTCTTCAGGTGTAGTTTTCTCTTTCTGAATCAACTCTAAATAGCGCGGTAAAATTTGGCCCAAGACAAGGTTGAACTCATCGAGTTCTCTATTTAATCGGCGATTTTGTTCGTTTATTCCCATATCAATTCTCCATCAAGTTATTAAATAATAGGAAGATTCAAAAGAACCGATAATTTTTTAACATTTCTGAAATGGGTTATTAATTTTGCAATATGGCTGGAATTTATATTCACATTCCTTTTTGCAAGCAAAAGTGTACATATTGCGATTTTCACTTTAGCACAACTTTCGAAGTATACCGCAAGGAAATGATTGATGCCATTTGTCGGGAAATCACGTCACGTTCTAAATACCTACAAAATAAAGAAGTTAGGACGATTTATTTTGGAGGTGGTACTCCAAGCATTTTGGATGAGACTGAATTGGAATTGGTTTTAAATACAATTTCGAATGTAAACTCGGTAAGCCCAACCGCCGAAATTTCACTTGAGGCAAATCCAGATGATATTTCTTCTTCTTCTCTGGAAATGTGGAAGAAACATGGTGTGAATAGGTTGAGTATAGGGCTACAATCGTTTAAACAAACTGATTTGGATTGGATGAATCGTGCTCACAATGTGGACGAATCTTTGTCTTGTGTGGCTTTAGCTCAAAAACATGGTTTTCAGAATATTACCGTTGATTTAATTTATGGTTTACCTAAGCTCTCGCTGGAAGAGTGGACGGATCACGTGAATCGAGTAATGGATATGGGGGTTCCTCACTTGTCTGCTTATTGTTTAACGATTGAAGAAAAAACAGTGTTAAGTAATTGGGTGAATAAAGGGAAAATTAGTACTCCTAATGAAGATACTCAGTCTGACCAGTTCGTGAAATTGTTAGAAATTATTAAAGCAAATGGATTTGAACAGTATGAAATTTCAAATTTTAGCAAACCGAATTTTGAATCGCAACACAATTCAAATTATTGGAAAGGTGAATGGTATTTAGGAGTTGGACCAAGCGCACATTCGTATAATGGGATTTCAAGAAGATGGAATGTGTCTAACAATCGCTCTTATATGCAGGGGGTTCAAAGTGAAGAGAATTATTCAGAAACTGAGCAATTATCAAGTAAGGATCAGTTCAATGAACAAATACTAATTGGGTTACGAACGAAATATGGAGTGAACTTGCAAAATCTAAAGCAATTGCACCAATTTTCGAAAAATTTTCAATTGACTCTGGATGGTTTTAAATCGAAAAAATGGATCATTGAAGAGAATAACGTATTGACTTTAACCGAAGAAGGTAAACTACGTGCAGATTATATTGCTTCAGAGCTGTTCCTAGATTAGTCGTGACAAAAGGCGTTCTTAAAAATTCATGTATATTCATGAATTCATAGCAATACATGTCAAAAATTAAAGAAGATATACCATTTACCGGGCTTAAGGGTTTTAGAAAACATTGGAAAAATGACATAATTGCAGCTATCAGTGTTTCTTTGGTTGCTTTACCATTGTCATTGGCTATTGCAGTAGCGGCTGGAATCCCACCTATTTCAGGGCTAATTACGGCGGTTATCGGTGGATTAATAACAACTTTTTTTAGAAGTAGTGCGCTTTCTATTAATGGTCCCGCAGCAGGATTAATTGGAGTTATTTTAGCAGCAGTGATTGCATTGGACGATGGCTGTGGTTCTGTAAAAGCATTTGAATACGTATTGGCAGCAATTATGGTTGCTGGAGCACTTCAAGTCATAGTTGGGTTATTAAAATTAGGTCGAATTGCTGAGATTTTTCCTTCAACCGTGATTCATGGAATTCTGGCTTCTATTGGGATTATCATTTTTGCCAAACAGATGCATGTTGCCATGGGAACGCATTCAGATGCAGAAAATACCATCGGAATATTAACGGATATTTTCCAGAAAATACCGGAACTAAACCCGTATATCGCTTTAATTTCGGGCATAGGGATTATACTATTGTTGTTTCATGCGAGAATTAGTTATAAAGTCTTTCATTTCATTCCAGCACCGGTTTGGGTTCTCGCAATAGCTGTACCCATTGTTATTTTTTATAATTATCTGGAAGTAAATCAGATTGCAGTGCTCGGTGAACCATTTAAGGCTCCTGAAAATTATTTGATTGACATTCCAAGTGATTGGACAAAGGGATTTGTTTTTCCTGATTTCTCAAAGTTCTTTACAGGACCGTTTTGGATGGCCGTGATTTCAATTAATTTGCTTTCAACAGTAATTACATTGGCAGGAACAAAAGCTGTGGATAAGTTAGACCCATTCAAGCGTAAGACAAATATGAACCGCGATTTAGTTGGAGTTGGCTTGAGCAGTGTTATTTCTGGTGCTGTTGGTGGTTTGCCTATTATTACGGTAATTGTACGAAGCACTGTTAATGTGCACAATCACGCTAAAACGAAATGGTCTAATTTTTATCATGGATTGTTTATCTTATTATTCATTTTATTGCTTACACCGGTAATTCAAATGTTTCCTAAGGCCGCACTTGCCGCGGTACTTGTCATCACGGGAGTTAAATTGGCGTCTCCAAGGTTATTTAGAGAAATCTATGATCAAGGGTTGGAACAAATTATATTTTTTATAGCAACTATCGTCATAACGTTGTACAAGGATCCATTAATTGGTCTTCTCGGAGGAATGGGTATTACACTTATTGCACACCTCTTAATTTCACGTGTTTCTATCCCTCAATTCGTTCAAATGATTGTGAATCCTGGCACTCAGTTTAAAGAGAACCAAGATGGAACTTACACGCTAAAACTGAAAGGTATAGCCAATTTCTTATCCATGTTACGTTTAATTGGATTGCTCGAAAAAATACCTGCAGGCGCACATTTAAAGGTCGACTTATCGAAAACAAGGTTGATTGATTTAACATTTCAGGAAAAACTACTTGATTTCCGAAGAGTGCACCGATTAACTGGGGGAAAGGTTCAAATTGTTGGATTAACCCAGCATATTTCGGCATCCAATCATAAACTTGCTTTAAAAAGTTTGATTGTTCCTAATTATCAAAAAACATCACCACGTCAACAACGGATTAAAAAAATAGCTGTTGATAATGGTTGGCTTTATACGCGTGAAGAACAGGTTGATTCTAGTGAATTATTGGAATTTGATTTCTTTCAATCACGACCTTTAGAGAAAAAAGCAAATGTTATTGGAGGTGAATTTACCGATATCGGTGTGGATTGGGAAATCAGTGATATTGTTTTTGATGAAGGCGCTATGCTTTCTAAAGAGGTCTATAAAACAACGGTTCAACTGCTGCATTTACCAAATGAAATTCCAGCATTTGTAATAGAACAAGAAGGGATTTTTGATAAACTATTCGATCGCATGTTATCTCTGAAAACATCCAAAGACATCGACTTTGAAGAATATCCAGTATTTTCAAATCATTTAAGATTGACGGGTGAAGATGAAGAAGCAGTGCGGGATTTGTTTTCTTCTGAATTAATTAGCTTTCTAGAAAGTGAAGAAATTTATCATATCGAATGTAATGGTACAGCATTGATTATCTTTAAATCATTGCGAAATGCAAACACGGGAGAGATGAAAAATATGGTTCGCTTTAGTGAAGAATTGGTTAAACATTTAGTGTAGTGATATTAAGAGTTTCATTGATCATTGTAATAATTGGAATAGCGTATTTGAGCTTAACTCCTTCCGAGACTATCATTGTTGGAAATGATAAGATAAGTCACTTCATTGCGTATGCAGTATTGATGTTTAATGCTGGCTTAATCACCTACAAAATCAAAAAATCGTTTTACCTCTCTATTATCCTATGTTTAATTTATGGCGCTCTTATCGAGGTAGGGCAACATTTTGTTCCAGGACGGTTCATGTCGGGTTATGACATGGTAGCAAATGCTTCAGGTGTAATGATTGGGGTTGTATTAACAATCATTTTATTCAAACCAGTTATTCGTTTGCTTCAATCAACGCGAATTATTTAGGTAACTTTACAGTTCAAATTAAAGGATATGGAAAAACTTCAGAATTTCATTAATGGTGCATATTGTGATCCAATAAAAGGACAATACATTGACAATTATGAACCTGCAACAGGAAAAGTATATAGCTTAATTCCGAATTCAGATGAAGAAGATGTTCAGCGTGCCGTAGAAGCAGCAGATAAGGCCTTTCCTATTTGGTCAAAAATGTCAATTGAAGAGCGGAGTAAGATTTTGGTGAAACTTTCTGAAGGGATTGAAGCTAGAATGGATGAATTCGTTCAAGCTGAATCGAAAGATAACGGAAAGCCACTATCATTGGCTGCACATGTTGATATACCCCGTGCTGTATCTAATTTTCACTTTTTTGCCACGGCAATTTTACATTTTGCATCTGAGTCGCACAATATGGAAGGCGTAGGGATTAATTATACCGTGAGAAAACCAATCGGAATTGTTGGATGTATTTCTCCTTGGAACCTACCTCTGTATTTATTTTCATGGAAAATAGCACCTGCATTGGCGGCCGGAAACTGTATTGTGGCTAAACCTTCAGAGGTTACTCCTTACACGGCCTATTTGTTGGGGAAAGTTGCTCAAGAAGCGGGAATGCCTCCAGGTGTATTGAATATTTTGCACGGTGAAGGTGGTTCAGTGGGAGATGCCATTGTAAAACATCCCAAAGTAAAAGCTATTTCGTTTACAGGAGGAACAAAAACAGGAGA
>JBFHHS010000152.1:0-6809 GCA_041596895.1 Crocinitomicaceae bacterium
GTCATGAAAAGTACAAAGTGAATTGCAGCTACAATGTACTAAAATATTTGAGAAGAATGCAATAGAAATGGCTGGTAATCTGTCAGTTGCTTTGTTCAAATTGAATATTGAATGCTGCGTCCATGATAAATTTACCATCCACTTTATTCTGTGATCCTGGGTGTAAAATCCCTTTTATTGTTGAAGTTTTTCCTTTTTGAATTAAGTCACTGAGTTGCGTATCAGTTAATTTTTTACCCATCAATTCAAACGGAACTTTGAATCCACATGTTTTGTAATTAGAACAGCCGATAGCCGTTTTACCTTTCATTAGTTTAACCTTTTTACACTTTGGGCAATCCATATCCTCAAAAGAAATCACTTTTTTAGCACGTTTCTTTTTTGGTTTAGCTATTTTTTCGGGTTTACGTTCTTGGAAGAATTGAACGTTGCTAGGTGTATTGAAAATCACTTCATCCGTCAATTCACGCACCATTTTATAAAGCTCTTGTTTGAACACTTCAAGGTCGTATTCTCCCTTTTCAATTAAACGCAATTTTCGTTCCCAATCACCAGTAAGCTCTGCACTTTTCAATAACTCATTTTGAATGGTATCAATCAAGGCTATTCCAGTTGGTGTTGCAATGATATTTTTACGTTTCTTTTCAATATATTTTCTTCTGAAGAGTGTTTCAATGATATTAGCCCTTGTAGATGGGCGACCGATACCATTGTCTTTCATCAACTCGCGCATTTCTTCATCTTCAACTTGACGGCCTGCAGTTTCCATGGAGCGCAGCAGAGTCGCTTCGGTGAAATGTTTTGGAGGAGATGTTTTCCCTTTATGAATCATTGGTTCATGCGGACCTTTTTCACCTTCTTCGAAGTGTGGCATGATTGCTTCTTCATTTTTAGCTTTGGATTTGTCGTCCTTTTTAGATGCGTAAAGTACACGCCAACCTGGTTCTAATATTTGTTTACCCGTGGCTTTAAATTCCAATGCTTCAACCTTTCCAAGGACGGTGGTGTTTGAAACAATACAAGGCGGATAGAAAACGGCGATAAACCTTCTACAAATTAGGTCGTAAATATTTTGTTCTGCCGGAGTAATCCCTGAAGGCGTTACGCCAGTTGGTATGATGGCATGGTGATCTGTAACCTTTTTATCATCGAAAACCGTCTTCGATTTTGGTATCGGTTGACTTAAAACGCTCTCTGTATATCGAGAATAATATTGAAGCCCCTTCATAATATTCGGGATCTTCGGGTGTAAGTCTTCTGTTAAGTACGTTGTATCAACTCTTGGATACGTTACCAATTTCTTTTCGTAAAGTCCTTGAATTAGTTTTAATGTATCATCTGCAGACAAGGCATATTTCTTATTGGCATCAACCTGAAGTGAGGTTAAGTCGTAAAGTCTCGGGTTCCCTTCCTTTCCTTCTTTTTGTTCAAATGAAGTAATTTCGAATTCCTTGTCTTTTAAATATTCGAGTCCTTTTTCTGCTTTTTCTTTCGAGCTTAAACGATCAATTTGACAGTTGAATTCTTGTCCTTTATAAGTTGTTTTCAGTTCCCAATATTCTGAAATTGTAAAGGCATCAATTTCTTTCTGTCTCCCAACGATCATAGCAAGGGTCGGAGTTTGGACTCTACCGATGGAAAGTGTCGATTTACCTAAGCCAAATTTTTTGGTAAAAAGTCGTGTACCGTTGATCCCAAGCATCCAATCACCAATGGCTCTTGCGCTACCTGCAGCATACAAATTATCGTATTTTTTCGCATCGTGAAGTTTTTCAAACCCCTCTCTAATTGCTTCCTCGGTAAGTGAAGAAATCCAAAGACGTTTGATTGGCGCTTTGCATTTAGCCTTTAATAAGACCCAACGTTGAATCAATTCACCTTCTTGCCCGGCATCGCCACAATTTATGACTTCATCACAGTTTTGTACTAATCGCGCAATGGTATTGAATTGTTTTTCTACCCCTTGATTTTGGATTAACTTAATACCGAAATTTGGAGGAACGATAGGGAGATCTTCTAATTTCCAATATTTCCAATTCTCATTATAATCGTGAGGTTCTTTCAGCGTACATAAATGACCAAAAGTCCACGTAATTTGATATCCATTACCTTCATAGTAACCGTCATTGCGCTGATTCGCCCCTAGGACTTCAGCAATATCTTTAGCAACGGATGGCTTTTCGGCAATGCAAACTATCATCCTTACTTACGTGTATATTTTAGTACAGTAAAACTGGCTTCGTTTTTAGCATCTTTTTCGTGCGACTTAATTGTCTCAACATTCCATGCCTTAAGATCGAAGTCAGGGAAAAATGTATCAGGACCGTAATTTTTATTCACGTGCGTGATGTACATTTCGTTTATATAACCTCCTTCTAAAGCAAGTTTATAAATTTCTCCACCACCGATAATAAAAACTGTGCGTTCTTCTTCATTTTTATACGCCTCCATGCATTCTTCAATGGAATTAAAGATGATGCAGCCCGGCGCTTTAAAATTTTTGTTTCGCGTTAAAATGACATTCTCACGATTTGGTAACGGACGATATTTGGTTGGAATAGAATCATAGTTCTTTCTTCCCATCACCACAATTTGTCCTGAAGTAGTTTCTTTAAAAAACTTCATGTCTTCAGGTAAATGCCACATTAAGTCGTTGTTTCTACCAATACCCCTTTCAAGGTCCATGGCAACAATTAAAGATACTTTCATTCTAATATAGGTGTTACGCTCGTTGGAGTCACTTTTACAATTATCGCTTTTTCTGTTAATTTACAATCATTAATGAATTGAAGGTTTCCTTGCGCTTGATCTAATGTAGCGCATACTCCAGAAAGTATGTAGTTCTTTCCATTGGCATCTACTGTTTCATGTAAGAAAGAACCGATGTTTTTATCCTGCAACAACACATCCGTTCCTTCTGGTATAAGCACGGCGTAGTACGAAGAGAGGTAACGTTTATATAATTCAACAGTGGTTGGATTTGTTGAAACCGTTTTTTCGGAGATACCGACATTATGTTCGGCGAATAAATTTCTACTGTCCAAAAAGAATTCATCCATTTGCGCTTGAATATCTGTCGGGATAAAATCAGAGCGATAAGCGTTATAATCGAACTCAGGTAGGATGTAGTATTGTTTAATGGCACCTTCTTGTTTCTTAAGAACGTAAACCAGGCAGTGTTCTGTTTTATCAAGAACCACGTTATCCCCTTGTTTTTTAATGCTAGCACCAATCATAACACCGCCACGTGTGTAACGAATAGACATGTTCGACACGAAGTTTCCCATGGACCAAACCGTCAGTTTTTCTTCGTTATTTATGGTTTTTCGAACAATTGGCTGTACGGTGTGTGGATGTCCTCCAATTACCATGTCGGCGCCAACTTCATAGCAAAAAGCCTCCCATTTTTTTTGATAGCTATCAGGTAAATGTAAGTATTCTTTACCCCAGTGCATGTTGCAAACAATATAATCGGCATTCAAAGATTTCGCTTTTTCAATGTCTTTTCGAATGACTGCACTATCAATATAGTTGACAATCAATGGAGGGTTCACTTTTAGACCGTTTGTTCCGTAGGTATAATTTAACATCGCGACTTTCATCCCGTTTTGTTCAATCATTAAAGGGTAAGTTTTATCGCGTTCAGCTTGATTTCTAAATGTACCTGTGTGTGCCACTCCAAGTTCATCCAACACGTCCAAGGTTCTGATGACACCTTTTGCTCCACGATCGCAGGAGTGGTTGTTTGCAGTTAGGATTAAGTTAAAACCTGTAGAAACCAATGTCTGCGCTAACTCGTCTGGTGCTGAAAACTGCGGGTAGCCTTTATATGGTTTACCAGCTAAAGTCACTTCAAGATTTGCAACTTTAATGTCGTATTCATTGATTACTGGTTTGATGAATTTAAAACCATCCTCATAGTCGTAGCTCTTCGTGTTTTTATTGTAGGCCGCATTGATTTGACCATCATGTTGCATGACGTCCCCAACAAACAAAAACGACAATTCATCTTGTGAATATGTCGTAAATGCAAAGAATAAAATAAGAAAACTAGACAGCCACTGCACCTTTAATGTGCGGATGTGGGTCGTAGTTGATAAGTTCAAAATCTTCATATGTAAAACTAAATATGTCTTTTACTTCTGGGTTGATCTTCATTGTTGGTAATTCACGGAAGTCTCTGCTTAACTGCAATTTAACTTGTTCCATGTGGTTGCTGTAAATATGGGCGTCTCCAAAAGTGTGTACAAAGTCACCAACTTCTAGATCACACACTTGCGCTAACATCATGGTCAATAATGCATAGGAAGCAATGTTGAACGGAACACCTAAAAATGTATCCGCACTACGTTGATACAATTGGCAACTTAATTTACCGTCCGCAACGTAGAATTGAAACATGGTGTGACAAGGAGGCAAAGCCATATTGTCAACGTCTGCAACATTCCATGCTGAAACCAAATGTCTTCTCGAGTCTGGGTTGTTTTTTAAAGAATCAACTAATTTTGTTATCTGATCAATTGTTCCACCTTTTCCATCCGGCCAAGATCTCCATTGATGACCATAAACCGGACCAAGATTACCATGTTCATCTGCCCATTCATCCCAGATACGCACATTGTTCTCTTTTAAGTACTTGATATTCGTGTCTCCTTGAAGAAACCAAAGCAACTCAATGATGATGGATCTTAAATGCAGCTTTTTCGTTGTTACACAAGGGAAACCTTTAGAAAGGTCAAAGCGCATTTGATAACCAAATACAGAGGTTGTACCTGTTCCAGTTCGATCTTCTTTTTTCGTACCGTTATCAATTATGTGTTGTAATAAATCGTGATATTGTTTCATTGCGGGTTGATCTTGGCTTTTTACAAAGCCGAATTTAATCCTTTTGGAGGGAATTAAAAAGGAATGTTCGTAAGTGGTTCGAATGTTAATAAAATGTCTATAAATTAGCTTCAATTAATATTGCTTATCTTCGTTTTATGGGAAAGATTGCCGTTTTTATATTGATGTTTCTGCCGTTGGTGAGCTTCGGTCAAAAAGAAGTTTCCTTGAAAAAGAAATATTTTGGGAATTATGTAGGAGATATTCCTGCTTATAAAATGGATACGGGTTCAGGTGTAGTTCAAGTCTCGTCTTCGGCCATTTATGTATCGATTGAAAAGGAAGGGATAACAGTAACTATAGGGAATAATAAACTGACTGGAACTTATGACGTACTGTTCGAGGCAAAGACTTATTATCTGTTAGATGCGAAAATGGAAGGTCAAATTGCTGCGGAGCGTATCATGGTGTATAAACGTGGAAAGCACATTGTGCGGGATGGTATGTTTCCTCAGCCTGTTTCCGATTTAAAAAAAGTAAAGAGGTGACTTAGATAGGAATTCGAATTGAAAATGTCGTTCCTTTTCCTACTGTACTTTTTACTTGGATGCTACCATCGTGCTCTTCAATAATTAATTTCACATAATAAAGGCCTAATCCAAACCCCTTAACATCGTGTAAGTTTCCGGTAGGTACGCGGTAAAACTTATCAAAAATCATTTTGATGTCATCTCGTTTCATGCCAATTCCATTGTCTTCAAACTCAATGAAGAAGTAACGTTTGTCGTTTCGTGTGCTGATGACTATGTGAGGTTCTTTATCGCAATATTTTATCGCATTATCAATAAGGTTGTAAACGACATTGGAAAAGTGCACTGGATCTACCTTGATGGTTTTGGTGACTGCATTTTTATTCAGGATAATTGTTAAACCTTTTCCATCTTGACTAAAATCGAAGTTGTCCTTAACTTCATCTAAAAGTTCGTTGATATTTAAATTTTCTTTGGACAGAGTAATTTTATTTTTATCCAATTTGGCCACATTCAAAACACGTTCAACTTGGTTTTCAAGACGTTTATTTTCTTTGAAGATGATACTGGCGTATTTTTCAACCTTATCACGTTCGTTTGGAGCAGATCTTAAAATCATTTCTGAAGAAAGTCCAATGGTTGAGATTGGAGTTTTTAACTCGTGCGTCATGTTGTTTATGAAATCCGTTTTAACATCGGACAGCTTTTTCTGTTTCAAAATAACCATAACCGTGTATCCAAAAAACAATAGGACAAGTGCACCAATAATGAATACGAACATATAAGGTGAGATACTGCTTTTACTATTGTTAATGTCCAATTCAGGTTCAATGTTTGGGAAATAAACGGTGAAATAATGTCCATCTTTCTTCCATTTCATACTTTCTGAAGTGATGGAAGTAAGTGAATCAGGGGTTTGTGTAAATTGTTCATCTTCCGTGTATCGAATGAGGTTTCCAAAAACAATGGAATCTGTAAAGCAGTCGTAAATTCCGTATTGAAAGTTTTGATGAATATTCTGACTATAGAATTCTCGCTTTAGCAAATTTTCCAAGTAGTAAGGGTGAAGTTCTTCATTGATATCTACTGAGAAGTAATTTGCGTTGATTTGTTTAACTGCGCCGTATAGATCGGAACTATCAGCCTTGACAGTGGAGATGTTTTCAAGAACATTGCGCAGTGCAATATGCGTTTGTTCGCTGAAATGAATGTTGTTCAGGCTGTCTTCTTTTTCTTGAATAGCAATATTTACTTCTTGCATGCTAGCCGTTTGTTTAATCCAAACGATCTGGACAAGTAAAATGCTTATTACAGAAATGACACCAAGAATGATTACGGCGTTGACAGTTTTTCTATTCATAAGTTAAAGGTACAAAATCCAATAATGATTTTATCAGGATAAAAAAAGGTCGCTCAAAAAAGCGACCTTTAAAAATAATAGTATGGATTTATTTA
>JBFHHS010000153.1:0-6748 GCA_041596895.1 Crocinitomicaceae bacterium
AATATTGGAGTTTCAATAATTCCGTGATCGGTGTGTAATTCACCAACCCTCGCTTTCGACTGACTATCAGTAAGTTCTAGTTTAAAGTGCATAAATTTGTTAATAAGTAAACACGGCAAAGATAAATGTATTTAACAAAGCATGCCATATTTGTATCAAAGCAAAACAAATGATAGAGTTTCTTCCCGTATTAGACTTTAACGTACCGACGGTTATATTTGCTGTGTTTTGTATTATGGCATTTGCTCAATTTTTATTTTTAATACTGGTATTCAGTAGATTAGCATTCCACAAACAGAAACCATCAGAATCTAATCTTGAGGGAGTTTCAATCTTAATTGCAGCAAGAAATGAATCGGAAAATCTTTTCAAGAACCTGCCTTTCATTCTAAACCAAGACTATCCAGAATTTGAAGTAATTGTAATTAATCATCAATCACTCGATGATTCCAAATACATTTTAGACGCTTATTCGAGAGAACATAAAAATCTTAAGGTTATTAGTTTGGAGCGCAGCCAGCACTTAAAATACGGAAAGAAGCTACCTCTAACCATTGGAATTAAAGGTGCCAAATACAACCGCTTGCTCTTTACTGATGCCGATTGTAAACCTGAAGGAAATCAATGGTTGAAAAGCATGTCGAGTAATTTTACAGATCAACATCAAATTGTTCTGGGCTATGGACCTTATGTTAAGACAAAAGGATTCTTAAATAAAATTATTCGCTTTGATACTGCATGGATTGCAATGAACTATCTTTCAATGGCAAAAGCAAAAATGCCATACATGGGAATCGGAAGAAACATGGCATATACCAAACAAGTTTTTCAAAACGTAAATGGATTTAAATCACATTACTCTCTTTCGTCAGGTGATGATGATCTTTTTATTCAAGAAGCTGCAAGAAAGAAGAATTACACCATCAATATTGATCCAGAATCGTTTTGTCACTCTAAACCTTCCACTACTTGGTCGCAATGGATTAAACAGAAATCAAGACATTATACAACATCGGACCGATACAAGGTTATCAAAAAACTCATGTTAGGAATATATCCGTTATCCTTGTTAATCATGATGATATCCTTCGTTACTTTAATGTTTGATTCTAATTTTATTTGGATTTCACTAGCAATTTTCACCTTTATTCTAATTATAAAGTGGATCATTTTAGGGCGGTCCTTTAGTAAATTAAAAGAATCCAAATTCATTGCTCTATTGCCTCTATTGGATATAGCCTATGCTATAATGACACCAATAATGTACTACGCAATTGACAAAACGGATAAAAACAAATGGTAGACAACAGTCATTTATCGGACAAAGCTCAAAAGGATCTAGAATTGGTTGGATTAGCAATTGACGGTGATCAATCTGCTTATGCAACGTTAATGGATCGATATCGTGAATCAATTTATTTCATGATGCTTAAGATGGTCAATAACACCGATGACGCAGACGACTTAACAATTGAAGCGTTCGGTAAGGCATTCAATCGCCTGGAGCAATACTCACCGAATTACGCCTTTTCTACATGGCTTTTTAAGATTGCCTCGAACAACTGTATAGATTTTATCCGTAAAAAAAGAATAAAAGTGACATCAATGGATACAGGTATCACAACTGATGATGGTGAACGTATTTTCTTTGATGCAAAAAGTAACACGAGAGACCCTGAAGAGGTTGTTATGCACAAGCAAAAAGTACTCTTAATGCGAGAACTTGTTGGCAAACTAAAGCCGCGATATCGATTATTGGTAGAAAAAAGATATTTCGAAGAATTGAGTTACGAGGAAATTTCAGAAGAATTAAACTTACCTTTGGGGACTGTAAAAGCTCAACTATTTAGAGCGAGAGACTTTTTAGCCAATATGATGGCGAAAACCAAAGACACGATTTAGCATGAACGGTATTGATCTAATTTTATCTCAATTTCCAAATTTAACAGAAGATCAAAAAGAACAATTCGGCAGACTTCAAGAGCTTTATAACGACTGGAACAGTCAGATCAATGTAATCTCAAGAAAAGACACTGAAAACTTTTATGAACGACATGTAATGCACTCCCTTGCTATTGCGAAAGTGACCACATTTGTTGACGGAACTAAAATAATGGATATAGGGACTGGCGGCGGATTCCCAGGTATACCACTCGCTATTCTCTTCCCAAATTGCAACTTCCTACTGGTAGACTCAATCGGAAAGAAAATCAAGGTAGTAAAAGAAGTTGCGGCTTCTCTAGGACTAAAAAATGTGCGTGCCACGCATGAACGTGCTGAAAACATTCATGAACAATTTGATTTCATCGTTAGTAGAGCAGTAACAGCAATGCCTACTTTTTTAACTTGGACTAAAGGCAAGTTCTTAAAGGAAAATAAAAACGAGTTTAAAAACGGCATCCTCTACTTAAAGGGCGGAGATCTAAAAGAAGAAATGGCTCCCGTTAAGAAAGCCATTCAATATTTTGATATCAAGAAGTTTTATTCTGAAGAATTCTTTGAAACAAAGAAAGTCGTTTACATTAGAAATTAATCCAAGCGATACTTTTTAAAGAAAGCATCCCAATCCCAAACGAAATTTTCAATTACCTCATCCATTCTTTTTAAGAATAAAGGATTTGGAGACTGCATACGTTTAAAGTATTCATCCTGATAATTATACAACGCATATTTATCAAAAATCCCCTTAGACATTGCGTACACCATATTTTTAGATGGATGATTCAAACGGTTCATAAGGTGCTTATAATCCTTAATTAACTGCTTAAACTCCGCGGTATTCATCTCATACGCTTTAGCCAATTTCGTATACACCAATGACTCCACGCGATCAGCCTGCTCAGGCTCGAATGCACTTTCTAAAAATGATAAGTTTCCTACAATAACGATTAATGAAAACTCGTAATTATGATTTTTTGGAATCTTCGGAGAAACGACAAACGCAGGATCTTCATTGATGAACTCTGCAACAACAGGAAACCCGTTATCAATAGAACTAAACAATCCATTGATAAACACATTTGCTAACTTTTCGTCGCTAACCTTTTTCCGTAAAATAGCTCCAAACATTTCTTTTAGGTTGACTGAAATACTTAATACAAAGTTAACAAAGCGAAAGCGAGCTCTGAAACGACGGTTTTTTGGTTATCAACATTTTTTTCAACACTTATAAACAATGCGAACTACTGACGGCTTATCATGCAATACAACTACTCAACACTTAAATGGTCAACTTATCACCATTTAACACTCGACTTATGCAATCAAACCGTACTTTTATACTGATTACTAACATCCAATCAAATGAAAAGAAGTCAAATTGTACTAATGCTGGTATTCCTTGTAATAACAGGGCTGATTTACATGGCGTTATCGAATAATAAAAAAGAATATTCGAAAACAATCAAAGAAGAACAATCTGTTGTTTTTGTTCCTGTGAGAAAGGTGAAAAATCAACTTCAAAAAATGTCCTTGATTTCTTACGGTCAAATTACTCCAAATTCTGAGATCATTGTTTCATTTGAGGTTCAAGGAAAACTTGAAAAAGGCTATGCTACGATGAAGCCTGGAACTAATTTCAGAAAAGATCAAATCTTATACCGTGTAAATAATGAAGAGGCATTCTACACCTTAAGCGCGAGAAAATCTTCACTGTCAAACCTAGTATTAAACGCTCTTCCCGACATCGAGTTAGATTATCCTTCAGAAAAATCAAAATGGATTCAATTTATGGACGATTTAGCTCCGAATAAGATGAGGCCTGATCTTCCAGCTTTTAAGGACAATAAAGAGCGCATGTTTTTGACTAGCCGCAACATCATTACTGAGTATTACAATCTTAAGAGTCTTGAGTCTAGAATGGAAAAATACTTTTATGCAGCACCTTTTTCAGGTACCATCATTGCCATTTACGCAGAACCTGGGGCCATTGCAAACCCTGGTGGGC
The DNA here is from genome assembly GCA_041596895.1 of Crocinitomicaceae bacterium. Taxonomy (GTDB): domain Bacteria; phylum Bacteroidota; class Bacteroidia; order Flavobacteriales_D; family Crocinitomicaceae; genus UBA4466. The sequence goes on from JBFHHS010000153.1 coordinate 3,947, forward strand.
AAATTGCCAAAATTGCTAAAACAGGTGATTTTGAAGTGAAAGTGCCTATTTCTATGGAAGATTTAGATATGTATAAAAACAAAAGCACTGCTGAATTTCAAGATTCGAAAGGAAAAACAATTGCAGATGGAAAAATTATTCGTGTTTCAGACGTAATAAATCAACAAACTCAATCCGCTGATGTCTATTACTCAATCAAGGCCAGAACTGGTGAAAAGGTGTACAACGGAATGTTTGTGAACGTTTCAATCAATAAAGAAGCGACAAAAGAAACAATGACCCTACCTCGCGCATCCGTAAAGAACAATAAAGTTCGTGTGCTTGAGAAAAACAACTTGAAAGAAATCGAAGTGATTATAAATGGTTCAAAACCTGATTCTGTTTTTGTGACAGGATTGATGGATGGCCAATTGATCCTTTTAGAGCAAGTTGAAGAAGTGGATAGCAAAGTTAAATACGAAGGAATTACTCGATAATTTAAAAAGCATGAGAAAGGTCATACAATTTTTCATAAACAGACCGGTCTGGGGTAATGCAGCAATTGCCATTGTCCTTATGTTCGGGCTGTTCTCTATATTCACAATGAAGCGTTCCTTCTTTCCTGAATTAGAACCAACACAGATCTACGTCTCCGTTTTTTATCCAGGGGCTTCTCCAATAGAAATGGAGGAAGGAGTTACGATAAAAGTAGAACAAGCCGTAAAAGGATTATCGGGCATTGAAGAAATAAACTCTACATCATCAGAGAATTATTCTCAAGTTACCATAAAAGCATATACGGATACTGACATTGATGAATTACTCGGTAAAATTGAAAATTCCGTCAACTCAATTAATTCATTCCCACAAGGAGCTGAACGACCAGTTGTAAACAAACAAGAATCTGGAGGAATGGGTTCTGTTGTGGCATTTGTTGGTGTTTCTGCTAAAAGTACCGAGCCCAAAATAACGGAATTAATTGATCTTGCCTCTCAAGTAGAACGCGACTTATTAAACACCAAAGAGATTACTCAAATTACAAAAAACGGTTTTCCAGAGAAGGAAATCAGTATCAATGTCCGCGAGCAAGACCTATTGCGTTACAATATCTCCATTCAAGAAATTGCATTAGCCGTTGGAAGTAAAAACATCGATATCACAACAGGGATTATTCGAGGCGGTGTTCAAGATATGAACGTGCGATCAAATAGCCGAGGGACAACTGAAGAAGACATTTCAAAAATTATTGTAAGAACTTCCACGTCAGGTGATAAAGTAACTGTTGGTGATGTAGCCGATGTAAAACTGGGTTACTCTGAAGGTTCTCAAGAAGCGAAATACAATGGAAAACCTGCGGTATCTTTCCAAATTGAGAAAACTACGGACCAAGACATCAAACGAATCACTGACGAACTTTATGCTTATAAAGAACGATTTGACGCTCAAAACCCGGATTTTCAATTCAACATTTTCTATGAATTCAACAGTATGTTGAATGAACGTATTGATCTATTAACAAGTAACGGAATCATGGGACTTGTTCTGGTTTTGTTGTTTTTAGGGCTGTTTTTAAACCTTAAACTATCTGCATGGGTAGCTTTTGGTATTCCATTCTCCTTCTTAGGAATGTTCATCTTCGGAATGCCATATGGAATGTCTATCAATATGATCTCTTTATTCGGGATGATTCTTGTGGTAGGAATTTTGGTGGATGATGGGATTGTAATTGCGGAAAATATTTACACCCATTTTGAAAAAGGGAAATCGGCTCACAAAGCAGCATTAGACGGGACTATGGAGGTATTGCCTTCTGTATTTTCTTCGGTAGTCACAACAATCGTTGCTTTTTCTATACTGCTTTTTGTTGAGGGACTAGAAATGATGCGAGAAATGGCATTTGTTGTAATTTCGTGTCTGGCATTCTCTCTTTTTGAAGCTTTCATTATCCTTCCTGCTCATCTTGGCCATAAAAAAGTATTGAGTCAAGAAAAAAACACTCCCTTTTCGCTATGGAAAGGACTTTTATTCATGGTTATTGGACTTGTTGTCATCTTCATTGGAACTAGAATTATCCCTGAAGAAGCAAGTCTTGGCATTATGCTTTTTCCATTCTGTGTTATTATTCTAGGGGCATTATTATTCTTTAATGGATTCTCCAAATCATCGATTGAATCCGTTATTCGCGGTGGGGCGGATAAAGGAATTAAATATGTTCGTGATAATTGGTTTAATGAAGCAGTTAAAAACATTGTTGGCACGAAAAGAAAATGGTACCGCTTGGGATTCGTTTTCCCTCTTGTATTTACTGTTTTGATGATTTCGCTACTTATAAACGGAACAATATCAGCAACCTTCTTCCCGGATATCCAACCTGACTTCTTTACTATTGAAGCTGCATATAAACCAGGAGACAATAAAGCGAAATCTCAAAATTTCGTTGCTACCGCTACACGTATTTTATTTGAGGAAAATGATCGAATTGTTCAAGAAACTGGAGATTCGTTGTTGACTTACTTTTCAAGTAATATTGGTTTCGCAATGAACATAGGTCAAGGAGGCGACCATGCTTCAATGGTTCAAGTCTTCTTTAATGGTGAAGATTCAAAAACTCCCGTAGATACTTTAATGAATCGAATCATTGCTCGAATAAACTCAATACCGGTAGGACAATTAGCGCAAGATACTTATGTGGGTGGTTTTAATCGATTCGGTAAAGAAGTCGAAGTTGGGTTGACATCTCAGGATGAGACCAGTTTAATGGGAGCTAGAGATTTATTCAAAGAAGAACTTTCTAAAATGGACGGTGTCATCAACATTAAGGAC
>JBFHHS010000154.1:0-6724 GCA_041596895.1 Crocinitomicaceae bacterium
TCAGTACCTGGAGCAATCGAAACCCCTAAATTGATACCGTAATACTGTTCTTTAAACGCTTGCGTGTCAGCTACACCTCTTTTTCCTATTGTTACACCTAAGTTTATGGAAGAAAGTGAGTTTTGAACCACAATCGGTATACCAAATCCAAATGTTGTGCCAAAGTCAGATACTTGTTCACCATTTGTTTCATACGGAAGTGTAAATTGGTATATACCAACACGATACTTCATTCTGTGGTAAAATTTTGTGGTTACTTTATTCGTAATGAAATCAGTTTCTGGAATGTACTCAACTCCAAATGTCATTTTTGAAGTATTTAGGAAGTTATTAGAGAAGTTAGGATCAAATCGGTCTTCATATTTACTCCAATCCGACATTTTATACGAAGCGTGAAAAGAGACAGCAGAATTTAACTCATTTGTCGATCCTTTTTTACCTGTTGCTCTCAATGTATAGTTTAATCCAAATGTATAAGAAGGAACATTGCTCATGTTACCATCTGTAGTTTGTGAGAAATACGAAGTATCGTAATCATTTGGGTTGTCGACATTGTCACCATAGTAAATCCCTTCTTCGTATGTTCCATTAATTTTTTGAAAAGGTTCAATCACACTTGAAAGGCTCAAGGAATGTTTGTCATTTATTTTTTGAACATAGTTCATCCCAATTTCATAATGAAAAGCTTTTACTTGCATCGATTTTATGCTTATACCTCCAGCATATGTGCTGCTTCCGCTTTCTATAATTCCACTTTTTCTTGTATTTGAGGTATTCCCGAATAAATATCCAAAATTAGCTCCAACAGAAACGGTTGCACCTTTGTACTTTAATAAATTTGATGAAAGTCCTAAAAACGCTTCGTTTATTCCACCTTCTCCAGAATAAATATAAATGAGAGAATCTTCCTCGGCTAAAAGTCGAGAGCTAAACTCATAACCTCTTCGAGCATATGGTTTTAATCCAAAAGCTAAACCGAAATGTTTACTAAAAGACAAGCCTAATGCAAAGTTTTGAATTCCGGTAATATGAGAGAAATTTGAAGTTCCATTTTCTGAAAAAGTAGAAAGTCGTGTAGAAACTCCAAAAGAAAATAAAGGCTGACCTGTTCCTAATGCACTGTATGTGGCAGGGTTATAGAAGTTCAATAATGTTGAATCTTGAATAGTGATAGTTGTGTTTCCTAAAGCCGAAGAAACAGCATGATCTAATCCATCAAGGTCTCCTAAACCATATGAGCTATAAGGACTGTTTATGTTGCTTTGGGCCATAGCGACAGTTCCAAGGAGCAGGATTAATAACGATATGGATAGATTACGCATTGTACTTATATATTTCATATAACCCCTTTAAGGTCAGATTTTCGTCTGCAAAGATGTCATTTTTTGAGACTAAATCAAAGTTCGTGGCATCTCCTCCCGTCATAAAAAAAGTTAAGCCCTGAAATTGCTCTCGATATTCGTCCATCATCAATGTTAATTCTGCTCTTAATCCATTCATTACACCAGAATGAATACAAGAGTTAGTATCAGTACCAACGAGATTGGTCGTACTTTTATTTGATAACAATGGAAGTTTGCCCGTATAATCATTTAATGATTTATATCTCAGATTTATTCCAGGTGAGATAGAGCCGCCTAAATAATGATTGTTTGGACCAGTTAAATCGAATTTGACACATGTCCCAATATCAATGGTTACAGCATATTCAGTTTTTGAATATGCATTTGCGTAAACAGCGTTGCAAATTCGATCAATTCCTAAAGTTCCTTTTGTTTTATAATCAAGTACTATTGGAATTTCGGTTTTGGAGGTCACAAGTGTACAATGATCTAATTTAGAAATAAGCACTGATGTATCTTCATCAGATAATACAGATGAAAGAATTGAATCGTAATCTGGTACGGAATCTAGCCAAGTTTCAATTTCTTTTAATTTTTTAAAAGCAAATCTTTTTACAGAGATTAACTGCCCGTTAATGAACCAACCTACTTTAATTGAGGTATTTCCAGCATCGATAGCAAGTACGTGTTTGTCGTTCTTCATTAGGTCAAAGATAAGATAAGTGAAAAAAATCCAAAATATTTGTTTGAATATGGAAAATGTTGGTATATTTGCGCCACCAAATTAGGTTGGTGATATAGCTCAGTTGGTAGAGCAATGGACTGAAAATCCATGTGTCGCTGGTTCGAACCCGGCTATCACCACTTAACAAATCCCTTGTCAGTTTTCTGATGAGGGATTTTTGATTTAAATCAGTTTGTAATTGGGTTCTCCCAGAACTGCATTAACACTTGTTCTGTCGAAGTTGTACTTCAACGGTTCGAACCCGGCTATCACCACTTAACAAATCCCTTGTCAGTTTTCTGATGAGGGATTTTTGATTTAAATCAGTTTGTAATTGGGTTCTACCAGAACTGCATTAATACTTGTTCTGTTGAAGGTGTACTTCAACGGTTCGATTTCATCACAGTTCTTAAAAGCTCTCATTTTTTAATAGACTTTATAATATTCCGAAATATTGATGTTTATCACTCGAAGTGAAATACTTTATTGTTTCATGATTTTCCCTTGATAGATTCTTTTTCCATTCAAGATAACGTGATAGAAATAGGGGCCTGATTGTAATCCTTCAAGGTTTAATTGAAATGCATGTGTGCCAGGTGGATGATTCCCTTTTTCATCTATTGTGATAATTCTTCCAGTGTTGTCAATCAATGAAATAGAAACATCAGAATAATCGAAAATGGAAAGACCTACGGTTACATTATTGCTCGTTGGATTCGGCCAAACTTTATGGTATTCTGGAATAAAATCCAACTGTGGAGTGGCAAGGTTACAATTCCCTGGGATGTTATTATCGATCCAAATAGAACGTTGTTCAATATAAGTTTTTAAATAATCTAAATCTTCTTGATAGGTCTGTCCAACAAATCCATTCCAGTTAACGTAAACACCAATTATAGGCCATTTTTGGAAATTGCGAATTCGAGCGTCTTCAATGTGCAAAGCTACCGAGTCGATAAAGTGGTTGATTGAATCGGTGTGCAGAGGACCTTCTCTGAGTTCATTCCATCTACACTTTAGCGAATTTGCGTATGCCGGGTCTTCTAAAAAACGTTCCCACCAGAATGGAATCGAGGTTGAGAAATTCCCACAGATATCATCAAAATTATACTGCCACCCCGTTGTCAAATCAGCGTCACAATAATCTGCATTACCAAATGAAAGATTAAAATCCCACATTGGTCCTGCGGTAAGGGGAGCATTCCATGAAAATCCATCTCTATCTTTATACAAAAATGAACTTGATCGGTAGCCATCTACAGTTCTACCTAGTTCTTGTAAAATAAAGAAGTCTTGGAAAGATGTTCTATCGATAATTGATGGGTAACCTGTATTGGGATCAGCAAATCCAGGACCATTCATAGTTGTTTCAAAATCATTTATGAAATTTTCTGCATAGCTAGACTGTATGGAATTGAGTTCAAAGTATTCAGGGTCGTGAAACTGAAATACAACCTCATTGTTATAGTTTGAGGTCCATGAATAATCAACGTCTCCTGTAAGTTTATCGACTTTGAAAATGTATCCTCCTGTAATGGTATCATCCCAGACGTTAGGGATGTGAATGTTCTCAATATCAACCCGGTCATTATCTCTTTTTATGCGATCCATCATGATGTAAACACCGCGATATTCATTGTTTATTTTTAACTCACAATATCTAGTCGCTGGAGCATAATGTCCCATTTTTCTCGCAAGATCGAATGTCAAAACGTTGCGAATGAGAGTTTTGTCTGGATAAGGCCCGTAAAGTATCCAGTCATTTTCCGCACCCATTCCCAAAACAGGGTAATTTAATTTTATACCTAACGAATCTTGAGTTTCAAAACCATAACCTTTCTTTGGGTATTGTTGTGAAGTTGAACCTCTAATCTCAATTTCTATTCTACCATCGTAATCGTTAAATGGGTCTGTAATGTTGTTCGTATTGCCAGGCCCATTATCAATGATCCCCATGTGACAAACTATTCTAGGGTCATCAAGGATTTGTTGTCCTGGTGGTGTTGTGATTACGACTATTGGTAGGTCGGAGGATGTTAATGTTTGGGCATCACTATGTTGTCCGACAGCGATAGTGAAAATAAAAAGTAGTAAAAGTTGTTTCATATTAGCAACAATATACGCACAAATAAGAATTTGCATGGTTGTAATTTTGAATACAATTTAATTCAATATACATTTGCACCAGTTCATTTAAATAGACTTATGAAGAAAGGTGGAGGGATAGGCCCTATGAAACCTTGGCAACCTGCTCATTCGTGAAGAAGGTGCCAAATCCGATCCCTTATTGGGTAAAGATAAGTTTAGCTTGATATCCTTCTTGCTTCATAGTCACAAATGGTATAGAATGAAGGATATAAAATCCATATTAAAAGAAAGAATATTAGTGTTAGATGGTGCGATGGGTACCATGATTCAACGTCATAATCTCGAAGAAGAAGATTTTCGGAAAGGTTGGTTTGAGAATCATAAATTTCCTTTGAAAGGGAACAATGATTTGTTGTCATTAACGCGTCCTGATATTATAAAAGGTATCCATGCAAAGTATTTTGAGGCAGGTGCAGATATCGCAGAAACGAACACGTTTTCTGGAACAACGATTGCACAGGCTGATTATGGCTTAGAGGATGCTGTTTACGACATCAATTATCATAGTGCTAAGATTGCCAGAGAAGTCGCGGACGAATTTACAGCTAGAGAACCAAATAAACCTCGTTTTGTCGCTGGAGCAATGGGGCCAACTAATAGAACGGCTTCCATATCACCAGATGTGAATGATCCTGGATTTAGAGGGATAACTTTTGATGAATTAGTTATTGCATATAAGCAACAAGCAAATGCCTTATTAGATGGAGGAGTTGATATTTTATTGGTAGAAACGGTTTTTGATACCTTAAATGCTAAGGCAGCTTTGTTTGCAATTGATGAAGTCTTTGAAGAACGCAATGAAAAGGTGCCAATCATGGTGTCAGGGACGATTACTGATCAAAGCGGTAGAACTTTAACAGGACAAACAACTGAAGCGTTTTTGATTTCAATAGCGCATATGGATTTATTAACTGTAGGTTTGAATTGCGCTTTAGGTGCTTCAATGATGAGACCATATTTACAAGTATTGAATAAGAAATCACCGTTTGGAGTGAGTGCTCATCCGAACGCTGGATTACCAAATGAGTTTGGTGAGTATGATGAAACTGCCGAATTGATGGGTGCTCAGATAAAAGAGTATTTAGATGAAAATCTCGTGAATATAATAGGAGGTTGCTGCGGTACAACCCCTGAACATATTGCTGAAATTGCGCGAATGGCTGCAGATTATTCACCTCGAAAAATTGAAACAAATGTCTAGTAAGCCAAGATTACAACTTTCCGGATTAGAGCCATTAATTGTAACGGACGAAAGTAACTTTATCAATGTGGGAGAACGAACAAATGTTACTGGCTCTCGAAAATTCTTGAGACTAATCAAGGAGGATGCATATGATGAGGCGCTAAGTGTTGCTAGAGAGCAAGTGGAAGGAGGTGCGCAAATAATTGATGTGAATATGGACGAAGGAATGATTGATGGTAAAGAAGCCATGGTCAAATTTCTGAATCTCATTGCTGCTGAACCTGATATTGCTAGAGTGCCAGTGATGATTGATAGTTCTAAATGGGAGATTATTGAAGCGGGATTAAAATGTGTTCAAGGTAAAGGTGTTGTTAATTCGATTTCCTTAAAGGAAGGAGAAGCAAATTTTATTGAACAAGCAAAGAAGATCAAACGTTATGGAGCTGCAGTCATTGTAATGGCGTTTGATGAAGCTGGTCAGGCTGATAGTTATGAGCGAAGAATAGAAATTTGCGAAAGATCTTATCGCGTTCTAGTTGATAAGGTGAATTTCCCAAAAGAAGACATCATATTTGATCCAAATATTTTTCCTGTTGCGACAGGGATGGAAGAGCACAATAACAATGCATTGGATTTTTTCAGAGCAACAAAATGGATTCGTGAGAATTTAGAAGGTGCTCATGTCAGTGGTGGTGTTTCTAATGTGTCGTTTTCATTTAGAGGAAATAATATTGTACGTGAAGCAATGCACGCGTCGTTTCTATATCATGCAATTCAGAATGGCATGGACATGGGGATTGTGAACCCTTCAATGCTTGAAGTTTATGATGATATAGATAAGACATTACTTGAGTTGGTCGAGGATGTTCTTTTAAATCGTAGAGAGGATGCGACGGAGCGTTTATTAGCCCATGCTGATACGGTTCAAGGAGAGGGCAAGAAACGCGTAGTTGATTTAAGTTGGAGAGAGAAATCTGTCGAAGAACGGTTGACCCATGCTTTGGTAAAAGGAATTGCAGATTATGTTGAGGAAGATGTTGAAGAATGCCGCCATTTGTTCGAACGACCGATTGAAGTGATTGAAGGTCCGCTTATGGACGGGATGAACGTAGTAGGTGATTTGTTTGGTAGTGGTAAAATGTTTTTACCCCAAGTCGTAAAGTCGGCCCGTGTAATGAAAAAAGCAGTTGCGTATTTATTACCATTTATTGATGCTGAAAAAGGAGGAGCGAAATCTTCAGCTGGAAAAGTATTAATGGCAACCGTCAAAGGGGATGTACATGATATTGGAAAAAACATTGTGGGCGTTGTTTTGGGTTGTAATAA
>JBFHHS010000155.1:0-6650 GCA_041596895.1 Crocinitomicaceae bacterium
ATTACAACCATCATTATTGATTACTTCAACGGTATATTCTCCGTAAGGTGGTACAGGCGTAATTGATTGATTTGTTTCTCCAACAATTGTGTCACCATCTAGATACCACGTGTAATATGAGGAAATAGAAGACTCTAATGTACCAGCACCATAATTCGGTGTGATCGTTGGCGGTGCCGCTAAATTCTGTGAAAGAAGTGCATCCAATGCATGCGCTTTACCATATCCGTAGCCATTCCCAGGAATAGGACCCGTAAATGCGTCTGAATAAGCTGTGAATTGAATATCATTTAAAAAGTATTGATAAGTCGCATAATTACATCGTTCTAAATAAAGTGCCGCAATTCCGGCAACGATAGGGGATGCCATAGATGTACCTCCGTTTCTAGCATGCCATCCGCCTGAATCAACTGCAGTTGAATTTGCGGGGTTTGATAGAAATGACAGTGGGGCAGCAGCTAAAGAAACATCACCTGAAGCAGAAACATTTGGTTTTATCACATTATTGCGATTTGGACCTTTGCTTGATGCGGGACTTAATTCTCCAACTGGTGTTGCAGGGTTGTAGTAAGGATTTCCATCTAAGTCGATGTGACCGATTCGGTTACGGAAGTTTCCAACAGAAATCACTTTCTCAGAACAATTCCACGATGAAACGATAGTTTGATTATTGTCAGGAGCAACATAACGTGCAGAATCTGGAAATTCAGCTAGAGTTGGTGCTGAATCAAACATATTATTTAATCCCAGTGCCGCGCCGCTCCATAAGTCGTAGCTTCCAGTCCCAGTGGTTTCAAAACGGTAGCGATAATCGGTTGAATCGATATAAGCTAGGCATTGCATGTTAAAGTTATTGCCTACAATTTCAGTATAAACTTCAATGGTTGCAATTCGATTTGATCCATTCCAAATGGTATCATAAATTGGCGTTCCAATTGAAGAAGAGGCACCATGGAAATTGGTTCTTCCTCTAAAGTCGTATCCCGGAGCTTCAGTGTCAGCTCCAAACGCAAAATCAAATGTTGCATTTACATCGTCTGTCCAAAGGTCAAAGAAAACGGTATTTGCTCCAAAAGAACCTGAAGGATTATTGTCGAACCAAACAAAGTTTGTATCGGCCGTCACATCACTATGTTGGTGATATGGTCCTATCTGGCCCGAATTTCCAGCAGCACATACAATAATTCTACCTGGTTTAGAATCTAACATTGTTTCCATAGCTTCCGCAGCAGGATCATTTCCATCATGACTTCCTAAATAAGAACCTAAACTCAAGTTAATCACGGCTGGCATTCCAAGTGTATCCGCAACTTTAAAAATATAGTCACAGGCATCGGCTACTGTTAGCGTCCAGTTTGGTCTTGAAAAATCAGTTACAACAGCAATGATTTTTGAATCAGGTGCCATTCCTTTATTTGTACCATTGGCCAAACCATTCCCAGAGCCTTGTCCTGAAACAGTTGATCCATGCGCAGAACCATCAACAGAGCTAATAACAACCCCATTATTTAGATCTGTACTGTCCCAAACGTATCCATATCCATATGGAGCAGGTGAGTCTGGGGTGTCTGGCATCGATTGATCCCAATATCTTAAAACTCGTGTATCTCCATTTGCATCTTGAAAATCAGGGTGATTAAAATCGATTCCTGTATCGACGTAACCAATAATTACACCCGCACCAGTGTATGCAGAACTTAAACCTCCAGTTCCTGCGTGGACTTCATCAACGTGATGATGCATACGAGCGGAGTCAGAGAGTAACGCAGGTGGCGCAAATTCAAAATAATAATTTGTCAGGTCTCCTGAAATTGAATTGTCATTGATCCATTGTGGAGTAGCTGTGATGAAGCAAAACTGTGAAGTCGAATACTTTATTGTTATGCCATGATTCTCAATGAGTTCAATATTTTGACTGTTGTTTGGCACACAAAATGTAGTATTTCGATTTGGAGATTTCTCTAGAACATCTTTAAATCCTAGCTTTTGCGCGTAGGTTGTTGAAGTAATTAATAGCGAAATTATAATAAAGAATCCGTAGTTTAGTAGTCTTACCATTCGTCAGTGTTTTATACCTTATAGACGTAAATATACACCGAATGGTTAATTTACCTAAACGGATTCAAAAGAATAATTCTATTTTTACCTCGATATAATATTATCTTAAACAAAGCACATGAATAAAATTGTAATTAAACTAACGCTAAGCCTTTTTGCATTTGGTGTTACAAACTTAGTTTACGGACAAGTTGATAAGAAAGTTCTTAACTGGTATAACGGTGGAGGAGCAGGAATGCAAACTGAAAAAGCATATAAGAAATTAAAGAAACGTAAAACAACAACAGTAGTAGTTGCAATTATTGATTCTGGAATTGATATCGAGCACGAAGATTTAAAAGGGAAAATCTGGGTAAATACAGATGAAATTGCGGGTAATGGTATTGATGATGATAATAATGGTTACATCGATGATGTTCATGGGTGGAATTTCTTAGGAAATGCTTCAGGTGAAAATGCAAATGATATGCGTTTAGAAAAAACACGTATTTATGCAAGTTTATTGAAAAAACAAGAAAGTGGTACTTTAAATGCTGAAGATGCTGATCTTTTAGAAAAAGTTAAAGCTGAAGTTGAAGGAGATAGAGCTAAATACGAAGGTTACTTAGGTCAAATCGATATGATGGGACCAATGATTGCTGCAATTCCAGGTATGGTAGCAAAAGAAATCGGTAAGGAAAATTACACGATGAAAGACCTAAAAAAATGGAAACCTAAGACTGATGAAATGTTGCAAATGAAAGGTATGGCTGCCGCTATTTTAAGTGGTGATCTATCTGAGGAAGCTATGGTTGGTCAAAAAGAGCAGATTCAAGGGATGTTGGATACGCATTTAGATCCTAATTTTGATGGACGTGCAATCGTTGGTGATGACCCATATGATTTCTCTGATGTGAATTATGGAAATAATGATGTTGAAGGTCCTGATGCATTACACGGTACTCACGTTGGTGGTATTGTTGGAGCAATTAGAGGAAATGATTTAGGAGGTGACGGAGTTGCTAATGATGTTTTATTAATGTCTTTAAGAGCTGTTCCTAACGGAGATGAGTTTGACAAAGATATTGCTTTAGCGATTCGTTATGCAGTGGATAATGGAGCTCAAATAATCAATATGTCTTTTGGTAAAGCATATTCGCCAAACCAAAAAGAAGTTTATGAAGCATTTAAATATGCAGATTCAAAAGGTGTTCTTTGTGTTCATGCTGCTGGTAATGACCATAAAGACATCGATGTTGAGAATAACTTCCCAACATCTGTATATTCTTTCCAAGACAAGAAATTCGATCACTTTATCACAATTGGATCTTCTACAAAAGATAAAAAAGAGAACTTGCCTTCTTCTTTCTCAAACTACGGTCAAAAAGGTGTAGATGTTTTTGCACCAGGTTCTGAGATTTACAATGCAGTTCCTCAAAGTGAGTATATGGAGTTACAAGGAACATCAATGGCTTGTCCAATGGTTTCTGGTGTTGCAGCAATGTTGAAGTCATACTTCCCTGAAATGTCAATGAAAGAAATTACAGATGTAATTTTATCAACGGCAACTTCTTATAAAGGTGTTGAACAAACACATCCTGGTACTAAGAAAATGGCTGATTTCGGAACAGTATCTGTAACAGGAAGTGTTGTGAATGTTAAAAATGCGGTTAAAGCATGTTTGGCAATCGAGAAAGCGAAAAAAGCGAAATAATTAAAAAACATTAGTTTTAAAGGCTACTTGTTTCAAGTGGCCTTTTTTTATATCCTATATTCTGATTTATGAAAACTTTTCTATTTGTAATTTTAGCCATTGTTGGCTTGTCGTTCCAATCGGTTTCAAAGAAACCAAGTTTAGATGAGATTGTAGATCAATGGCATTTAGCGGCAGCAAACGCAGATTATGACGACTATTTTGGTTTAATGGATGATTCATTCGTTTTTCTAGGAACGGCTGATGGTGAACGGTGGGGGAAGATTGAGTTTTCGAAGTTCTCGAAGCCATACTTTGATAAAGGTAAAGCATGGAGTTTTAAGGCGCGAAATAGAAATTGGAGTTTTTCTAAGAACAATAAAATTGCTTGGTTTGATGAAGAATTGGATACCTGGATGCGTGATTGTCGTGGTAGCGGAATTTTAGTAAAAAAGAAAGGTGAATGGAAGATTGTCTATTACAATCTAACAGTTCTGATTGAGAATGAAAAAATGAGTGAGTTTATAGCATTACGCGATAAAAAACTTTAATCCTTCTTAAGGAATTCAATCAGTTGAATCTGTTTATCGAAGACAAGGTTGAAATCCGGAATTCCATCTGCTTTATTTGACAATACAATCAGACTGGTCCTTGTTTCTGGATAATAAAAGTTTGCGGATACAAATCCAGGAGCATATCCCAAAGCGCCAATACATAGGTTTTCTTCTTGCTCTAAAAATGTCAATCCATATCCATAATTAAGCGTACCAAAAATTGGATGTTCCCGGGTTTCATGATGCTTTGACATCAAATCGAGATTTTCCTTGGAAACAATCTTGAAACGATACAACAAACTATTCCATTTTGCTAAATCATTTGCTGTTGAGATAAACGCACCCGCGGCTGGATAATTCTCAAGGCTTTCCTTAGTTTGTGTGACTTTACCCGATGTATCATTAATGTACGCGTGGACATGTTCATTTTGCTTGAAAGTAGGGAAGTGTGTATGTTTCAATCCTTTTGCCTCAAAAAAAAGATTAGCCACATTTTCAAATGAGTTGTGATGAACACTTTCAATTATCTCGGCCAAGAGCTGATAACCAAATTGAGAATAATGAAATTCTGCTCCTGGTGGATGTTTTAGTTTTTCGTTTCTACTCAAAATACCACTTGTGTGAACCAATAGTTGATGTATTGAAACGGAATCTTTCCAAGGCATTTGAAGCGTGTTTAAGTACTTTCCAATCGGGTCGTTTAAATTGATATATCCAGCTTCAAGGTCTTTTAGAATCAATGCTGCTGTTATTTGTTTACTAATCGAACCAATAACGAACGGATCCTCAGTTTTTAGTGGAATTTGTTCTTCTATATTGCTATAACCAAATGCTTTTGAAAATAAAAGAATTCCATTACGCTCTATGTAAACAACACCATTGAACTTATCGCCGATAATAGAGTCAATTTGAGTTGCTTGAATGGTAGGAAACACCTCGTTGAAATCATTAACACATACAGATTCAGACGTACAAGAAGTCGTTGAAATAATTAATAAAGAAATCGCTATGAATCTAATCAACCTGCTCTATTTTGAAACCGGCCTTTGTCACAGCATCGATGACACTTTGCGCATCATCATCATCCAAATCCACAGAAAGTATTTTGTCAGGGTTATCTGTATCTACCTTCCACAAATCGATGTTATCCAATTCATTTAATGCTGGAGTAACTGATTTAATACAGTTTCCACAGTTGATGTTTGTTGTAAATTTGAAAGTTGCCATTTTAGATTTTTTTTCGCTTTAAACGCAAGCTATTTGTTAATACTGATATTGAGCTGAACGACATGGCTGCTCCTGCAATCATGGGATTCAATAGGAATTTAAAAGCAGGGTATAGCACACCTGCTGCAATTGGTAAAGCAATAATATTGTAGAAAAATGCCCAGAAAAGATTCTGTTTTATCGTTTTCATGGTTGCTTTTGAGAGTTCGATAGCTTTTGAAATTTGATCTAGATTTGAATGAATTAAGGTGATTCCTGCGCTTTCCATAGCGATATCCGTTCCTGATCCCATTGCGATTCCAACATCAGCTTGTGCAAGGGCATGTGAATCATTTATTCCATCACCAGCCATAGCCACAACGCGACCTTCATCTTGTAGTTTTTTAATAAAATTGCCTTTATCTGATGGTAAGACTTCTGCTTGAAAATGACTGATTCCAACTTGTTCAGCGATTACTCGAGCTGTTTGTTTATTGTCACCAGTCAACATATAGACTTCAATACCTTTCGCTTGAATTTTTGCAATAGCCTGTTTAGCATCGAGTTTAACTTCATCCTTTATACCAATTAATGCTACAACATTTTCATTTTCAGTGAAATATACAACAGTATTTCCGTCTTCTTTCATTCTTTCGGCTAGGGCATTGTTCTCATGATTTAAAATGATGTTATTCTCAACAAGTAAACGCTGATTTCCAATGTGGTAATTACACTGATTCAACTGCGCTTTTATGCCCATACCAGTAATACTTTCGAAAGATGAAATTGGAAAGGTCTCGGTCTTTAAAGTTTTAAAATGATTCAATACAGCTTGCGCCAGTGGGTGCTCAGATAAACTTTCTATTGCATATATGATTGAAGAATAATTTGAATCTTCTTCTAACCAAATAACCTCTGTGACACTCGGTTTACCTTCCGTAATAGTTCCTGTTTTGTCCAGGATGAGAATTTCTGTTCTGTATGCAGTTTCAAGAGTTTGTGCGTCTTTTATTAGTATACCTAATTCTGCACCTTTTCCAATTCCAACCATCAACGCGGTTGGTGTTGCTAAACCTAATGCACATGGACATGCAATAATAAGAACGGTGATTAACGCTTGAAGTCCATAGGTAAACGAAGGGTTTGGACCAATCAAAATC
>JBFHHS010000156.1:0-6622 GCA_041596895.1 Crocinitomicaceae bacterium
AAAATCATCTGTGGTATTCAACAAATGGGAATTGGCGTTCCTGATGTTCAAGAAATTTGGAAATGGTATCGTAAATTTTTCGGTGTTGACGTACGTGTATTTGAAGACGCTGCTGAAGCTCCTTTGATGACAAAATATACAGGTGGTGAAGTACACAAAAGAACAGCATCTTTAGCTTTAAGTATGCAAGGCGGTGGTGGTTTCGAAATCTGGCAATACACATCCAGAGGAACGGAAAAAGCAACATTTGACATCAAACTCGGTGACTATGGTTTATATTCTTGTCGTATTAAATCCCGAGATGTAGCTAAATCATACGACTATTTTAAAGAAAATGGCGCCAAAATCCTTGGTGAACTTTCAAAAGCCCCGAATGGTGAACTTTCTTTTTTCTGCGAAGATCCGAACGGAAACATCTTCAATATTGTTGAAGGAAAGGGTTGGTTTAAAGACACAAAACATCCTTCATTTTGTGGAGGAGTTGCTGGAACTTTAATTGGAGTGAGTGATATTGATAAGTCTATTGCCCTATATAAAGACATCCTTGGTTACGAAACTGTTGTGTATGATGAAACAGGTAGTTTTGATGACCTTTCGGGACTTCCTGAAGGAAAAGGAAAAGTACGAAGAGTATTATTATCTCACAAGGAAGCAAGAAGAGGACCGTTTGCACGTTTACTTGGTCCAACTCAAATCGAATTGATTCAAACCTTAGACCGAACAGATTGTCGACCAATATTCGAAAACAGATATTGGGGAGATTGGGGGTTTATTCATTTATGTTTTGACATTCAAGGAATGGATCAATTGCAAAAAGAATGTGAATCTAAAGGCTACCCATTTACAGTCGATAGCTCAAACACTTTCGACATGGGAGAAGCTGGAGGAAGATTTTCATATATCGAAGATTTCGATGGAACACTCATTGAATTTGTGGAAACGCATAAGGTTCCTGTCATGAAAAAATTAGGATGGTACATCAACCTAAAAAACAAAAAACCAGGGAAGCATCTACCTAACTGGATGTTACATGCAATGGGAATGAATAAGGTCAAGGATTAACAAGATTGACTCAGCTGTTGTAAACGTTGATTTAATGACATGATTTACACAACTAATTTTAGTACTTTTGGTAAATACTCTTAGAAAATGAAAAAATTATTATTTGGTTTATTGGCAATCACTGGTTTAACTGTTGTTTTAAGTTCTTGTAAGGAAGAAATTGAATTAAGCGGTGATTTTAAAGAAACAGCTGTTGTTTACGCATTACTCGATGCTTCAGAAACAACGCATATGATGAAAATCACACGTGCCTTTATCGGACCAGGAAATGCATACGAATTCGCACAAGAACCAGATTCTAGTTATTTCCAGAACTTGGAAGGAACTGTGACAGAATTAAATAATGGCGTGCCAACTGGAATAGTTTGGGATTTAATGGACACCATTGTGACAAATAAAGATCCAAATGGCGCATTTTATGCTCCAGAGCAAAAATTATATTATTTCAACGGAACATTAAACCAAGACAACGAATACCGACTAGATTTAAACATCAACAACGGTCAATTCACTGTTACGTCTACTACAGAAATGGTAAGAGAATTGACTGAAACAATTTCAGGAGCAACACAACCTTACAAATTTGTTGACAATTCGAATGAACTTAGAGGTTCTAACATTCAAATTACGAGTACTCAAAATGCACATAAAATTGAAATCAATCTACGTGTTGAGTTTACTGAGTGGATTGGCACGACACCTACTGTTAAATCATTCACTTATCGTGCAGGAGAGGCTGACTGTGAGGAAAATGCAAACGCGTTGTTCTCAGCAAACGGTGTAACCTTTATGAACAACATTGCTGCTGCATGTACAGATGATCCATTGATTACTAAAAGAACATTCAATTCAATTACAACAATTTTTACGGGTGGATCTGAAGATTTAGCGGAGTATATTTCTGTAAACGAGCCATCTACTGATTTAGCACAAAGCAAGCCTTCATTTACAAATCTTGAAGCTTCTGGCGATTATAGAGTAGTCGGGATTTTCACTTCTCGCTCTACTAAATCTGTATACAAGCCTTTTATTGATCCAACCTTAATTGCGAATATCCGTTGTATTGATAAGAAAACAACACGTTACCTTTGTCAAAACTTAGGTAAACTGTTTTGTAGTGATCATCCAGGAGATCAAGCTGCAGCAGATGATGCTTGGAACTGTAACTAGTTCATTTTTTCTTTTATTGTCTTAAATTAGCGTATGCCTGAAAGGAAAACGCTTTTCGTCAACGTCATATTACCCATTCCAATCCGGAAGGAGTTCACTTATCGTGTGCCTTTTGAAATGAACGATGCCATTTTTGCTGGTGCAAGAATCGTTGTTCCATTTGGGAAATCAAAATTGATTACGGGTATTGTTACTTCTATTCATGAGAATATACCAACGGATTATCAGGCTAAATACGTTGAACATTTATTAGACGATCAACCAATCATCACTCCAGAACAATATACGTTTTGGAAATGGATTTCTAATTACTACATGGCACCCTTGGGAGATGTCATGAATGCAGCTTTGCCGTCAAACTTTAAACTTGCCAGCGAAACGAAAATTGTCATTCACCCTGATTATACCATTGATGAAAAATTTCTAACTGAGCGGGAACTTGAGATCCTATTTGCGCTAGAAGTTCGAGAGTCATTGGACCTTAAAGAAATTTCAGAATTAATTGGTATAAAAACGGTTCAACCCATTGTAAAAGCACTCATTGACAAAAAGGCTGTTGTTTCTCTAGAAGAGTTAAACGATAAGTTTACACCTAAAACAGCAACCTTCGTAAGATTAGCCAACAATTACCTCAATGAAGATTTATTAGGAGAGTTAATTCGCGGATTAGAGCAATCAAAAGGGAAGGAAAAGCAATTAAAAGCATTGCTCACTCTAATTCATCATGGTAAGTACAGCAACAACCAAATAACTCCTGTTTTACGTAAAACGCTTATTGATGATGGCATTTCACTATCTTCTTTAAACACTTTAGAGAAAAATGGTGCAATCGTTCAGGAAAAACTAGAAATTACACGACTTGTAGATCAAGATGAAGGGATTGAAGAATTTAAAGCACTTTCTCCTTCTCAGGATGTTGCTTTGAACGAAATACATCAAGCATTCGACAAAAACAAAGTGGTTCTTTTACATGGTGTAACTGGCTCCGGGAAGACAGAAATATATGTTCAGCTTATCCAAGAGGCATTAGATATGGGTAAGCAGTGTTTATTTTTACTCCCTGAAATAGCATTGACAACTCAATTGATTCAACGACTTTCAGCTTATTTCGGAGATCAAATTGGTGTTTATCACTCCAAATTCAATCAGAATGAACGTGTGGAAATTTGGAACAATGTTTTAAATAACAATCCAAATAAATTTAGAATCGTCTTGGGCGCAAGATCCTCAATCTTTTTGCCGTTTCAAGATCTAGGGTTAATAATCGTAGATGAAGAACACGAATCAAGTTTCAAACAATACGATCCATCACCGCGATATAATGCAAGAGACTGTGCAGTAGTATTAAGCTCATTACATAAAGCAAAAATTGTTTTAGGCTCTGCCACTCCTTCCATAGAAAGCTATCAAAATGCAAAACAAGGAAAATACGCTTTAGTCAATCTTCATGACCGATTTGGAAGCATACTTTTACCAGAGATTCAATGTGCGAATGTTCGAAAGGAACGCAAGCAGAAAAGTATGCAATCACATTTCACTTCGTTTCTATTAGAACATATCAAAGAAGCATTGGCTATAGGAGAACAAGTTATCCTTTTTCAGAACAGAAGAGGATACACACCGTTATGGCAATGCGAAATATGCAATTGGACGCCGAAATGCAAAAATTGCGATGTTTCATTAACATATCACAAACACAGTAATTCGCTCAAATGTCATTATTGTAGTTATAACATCAAACCTATAGGAACATGCGGAGCTTGCGGAAGTCACCGGCTTAAGATGCTTGGTTTTGGTACCGAAAAAATTGAAGATGAATTGGGCGCCATGTTCCCTGACAAGGTTGTGAAACGATTAGACTTAGATACTACTCGTTCCAAAAATGCTTATTCTAACATTTTAAACGACTTTGATACTGGTAACATTGACATTCTAATTGGAACACAAATGGTTACCAAGGGATTGGATTTTGACAATGTAAACCTCGTTGGAATCTTAGATGCTGACATGTTACTCAATCGTGCCAATTTCAGAGCATTCGAGCGGTCTTTCCAATTGATGACACAAGTTGCAGGAAGATCTGGAAGACGGCAAAAACGCGGGAAGGTAATAATTCAAACGGGAGACCCTGATCATTGGGTAATTCAAAAAGTAATCGATCACGATTTTGTTTCTTTCTTCGAAAGTGAAATTATTGAACGATCTAATTTTTTCTATCCACCGTTTTATAAAATCATTGAGATTACACTAAAACATAAGGACGAGAATGTATTGCATAATGGGGCTAATTTGCTTGCCTCAGCATTACGGGATTCATTTAAAGAACGTGTTTTAGGACCAGAATATCCAGTTGTAAAACGAATCTACAATTATTTCTTAAAGAAAATTACGATTAAAATAGAACGTGAAGCAAACGATAAACAAGTAAAGGAACGCATACATGAAATCATAGATGATTTTTATAGCGCTCCTATTCACAAATCGATTCGAGTGATTATTGACGTTGACCCCGCTTAACCTAGGTATGTTTTTAGCATCCGGCTTCGGGAAGTGTGTTTTAATCTTCGAATAGCTTTTTCTTTAATTTGCCTTACTCTTTCTCTAGTTAAATCAAATCGTTCTCCTATTTCTTCTAAAGTCAATGGTGTTTTCTGCCCTAAACCAAAGTACATTTTAACAACCTCACCTTCTCTTGAAGTTAATGTTGAAAGTGATCGGTCTATTTCCTTTCTGAGCGATTCCATCAATAATTCCTTTTCAGGTCCAGGTAAAGAATCGTTCGGTAGTACATCATACATACTTGATGAAGACTCATCTCCATTTACTAATGGTGCATCCATAGACACGTGACGACCATTGTTCTGTAATGATTGACGGACATCGTTCAACGAAACTTCTAAGAAATCCGCTAACTCTTGCGCCGATGGCGGTCTTTCAAGTCGCTGCTCTAATTCAGAAAACGCTTTATTAATCTTATTAATTGTCCCAATTTTATTCAAAGGTAACCGTACAATTCTCGCTTGTTCAGCTAAAGCTTGTAAAATCGATTGACGGATCCACCACACAGCATATGAAATGAATTTAAACCCACGTTTTTCATCAAAACGCTTTGCCGCTTTTATTAATCCTACATTCCCTTCATTAATCAAATCAGGTAGTGATAAACCTTGGTTTTGATATTGCTTTGCTACAGAAACGACGAACCTTAAATTCGCCTTCGTTAATTTCTCCAAAGCAAGTTTATCTCCTGCCTGAATCCGAATGGCCAATTCCACTTCTTCCTCCGCAGTAATTAAGTCTACACGACCTATTTCAAGTAAGTACTTATCAAGAGATGCTGTCTCACGATTCGTTACTTGTTTGGTTATTTTTAACTGTCTCATAATCAAATAATTTGTGCCTGTATATAATATAACGTATAAAACTCAATTTCGTTGGAGGTTTGGAAACGATTTCTTTAGCTAAATGAATATTTACCCAGGTATCAACATGTATTTTGATATTATGAGCGAACATTTCCTAATTCGCTTATCTTTGCAAATTCATAAAATGAATCGTATGAAGATTTTAATGGTGTGTTTAGGAAATATTTGTAGGTCGCCTTTAGCTGACGGACTTTTACGTGAAAAAGTAAGCACAAATAAATTAGATGTTACTGTAGATTCTGCAGGAACTTCTGGGCATCATGTAGGGGAAGCGCCAGATTCTAGAATGCGTGCAACGGCAAAGAATCATCAAATCTCTTTAGATGATTTAAGGGCGCGGCAATTTTCTGTAAGAGACTTTGAAGAATTTGATTTAATATATGTGATGGATGCGAGTAATTACAATAACGTAATCAAACTTGCTCGAAACGAAAGCGACAAGAAGAAGGTTAAAATGATCTTAAATGAAATTATGCCTGGATCAAATGCTGAAGTCCCTGACCCATATTATGGAGGTGATCAAGGATTTGAAGACGTTTTCAAGATGCTTGATGAAGCAACAGACACAATTATCAATAAATTATTGAAATAATGGCAAAAGGAACTATATACTTAATCCCAACAACGCTAGGAGGAGAATCAACAAATGATATTACACCAGAAGCGGTGCGAAACGAAGTGATTGCGCTTCGTTGCTTCATCGTGGAAAGTATAAAATCTGCGCGTCGTTATTTACGGAAATTAGATCGTGAATTCCCTATTGACGAATGCACATTCTTTGAATTAAACAAGAAAACAGATGCTGGAGCCATTTATTCTTTTATTAAGCCCGCCCTTAATGGAACCAATATTGGAATATTATCGGAAGCAGGATGTCCTGGAGTTGCTGACCCTGGAGCTGCAGTAGTTGCTGTCGCACACACGGAAGGTATTCAAGTCCATCCTTTTGTTGGTCCTTCTTCTAT
>JBFHHS010000157.1:0-6621 GCA_041596895.1 Crocinitomicaceae bacterium
ACCACATCCAGGAACATACATTTATCATTGTCACGTTGTTTCTACCATTCACGTGCAGGCGGGAATGTATGGCGTTATCATCGTTAAACCTTCGGATAACTCAAATACTACTTGGATTGGAGGAGAATCATTCGACCGAGACATACTTTTTAATGCATCAGAAATTGACACCAACTGGCACACGCAGGCAGTTCTTGATCATGAACATGATACAGTTAACCCTGTTCCAATGTTTATTCCAGATGTATATACTCCTCAATACTTTTTAGTTAATGGACAATCTGGAACACAACTGACTGATCAATCAAATTTCTACACTGTAGGAGAAAGTGAAGATGTATTTATGCGACTTGTCAATATTGGTTATTATGGCGTTCGTTATA
This sequence comes from Crocinitomicaceae bacterium, assembly GCA_041596895.1. Classification (GTDB taxonomy): domain Bacteria; phylum Bacteroidota; class Bacteroidia; order Flavobacteriales_D; family Crocinitomicaceae; genus UBA4466. The sequence continues at coordinate 384 of JBFHHS010000157.1, forward strand.
TCTTCCCTACTGGTTTAAATGCACGCACAATTTCTAGTGATGGACGTCCTTTACCTGTAGAGGCAATTAGCGATACAGTCGAAGTGCTTCCAGGAGAACGTTATGGAACAATGATCCAAACCGGTACAAATTCCGTTTATCCTGTCACTGTTGAACATTTCAACATGAACACACAAATTGTAGAATCAACACAAACGATTAGTTTACAAACTTCAGCACTTGGAATAAATGATTTATCTGCAACACAGATTGAAGTTTACCCTAACCCCTCAATAGATGGTATTTTTGTGAGTACAGAAGTATTTGAACAAGATTATACGGTAACGAGTTTAGATGGGAAATTGATTCTTCAGTGCACAAACCAAACCATTGATTTATCAAAATCTCAATCCGGAGTATACATTTTAAACTATTTAGGAAGTTCAGTTCGTCTTGTTAAATACTAATTAACGATAATCTTCCATGTAACTAGTATCTGTCAAACTGATTAAGAAATTAAACAGATCTTCTTTTTCATCACTTGTTAATACAAACGGGGTGATTCTTCCATCCTTATTCACATGATCCTTCCCACCTGATGCATAATGGTTAATCACATCATAAAGCGAAGACATTGAGCCGTCGTGCATATACGGTCCAGTCAACTCAATATTCCTTAGCGAAGGCACTTTGAATTTTCCGATATCTGTAGAGTCATGATGAATTCTGAATCGCCCTTTATCTTCACCAAAATCAGCATACAATCCATTATTAATAGGAAGGTGTGTAGTAAATTGAGGAGCTGGGTGACATTCTAGGCAATAAAGCTTATCGGAAAATAGTTTCCATCCTCTTTTCTGAGAATCAGAAATAGCATTCTTCTTTTTTGAATAAAAAAATTGATCGAACGGAGAATTTGTTGAAACCAAAGAACGTTCGTATGCAGATATAGCTCGAGTTAGCACCCATGCATCAAACTCACGATTAAAAATAGATTTTGCCGCAGATTGGTATTCTTCAACTGCTCGAAGTTTCTCTATCAAGTCAATCATGTTCATATCCATTTCAACGTGCTCTTGAATAGGAACTATAACTTGTTGTTCTAAAGTCGGTAAATGTGCATCAAACATCGCAGTAGGAAGTATCCCCGCATTTAGTACTGAAGGTGAATTTCGTTGTGTCTTCCTTCCCTCTACCCCTTCAGATACTTTCTTATTATCTGTAAAAGCCAATTCTGGCAAATGACAACTAGCACAGGAAATTTCGTTATTAACAGACAGTCTTTTATCAAAAAATAATTTTCTACCCAAAGCAATTTTCTCAGGTGTCATTGGATTGTCAGCGGGAGACATCACCTCAAACTTTCCAGTCCCTTGACTTTGCGACTGTTTGCATTGGTACAAAAAAAGGGAAATCATAACGATTCCCCCTATTTTCAATAAATTGTTCATTCTAGATTTTTAGTGAACTAAATTGATTGTATTTAATCTCTTCCCATCCTTATTGAATGTAGAGAAAATATATGAACCTTTTGAAAGGTCATTAACTAGTATAGTTTGGTTTGCATCAGAAACTTTTGATTGTGAGATTACTTTACCAGAGATATCCATCATTTGATATGAATCAATTGCAGACATTTCTTTCCAAGTAACTTTGACACCATCAACTTGATTTACAAAGTAAAGTACACCAACATTCGTCTCTTCAGTTATTGAAGCTGTTGCTGGAGCAGTAAACACCGAACGATCATTTACATTGCTCATTGTAGATGCATTAATTCCTGTAGTTCCGTGCTGCACACCAACAGTTCCAGGGTTAGCCCCGTAAATCCACTCATCAAGGTTACAATTAACCACGATATCTACTTGTGAATCATTACCATAAGTTGCAACTAATGGTAATTGAACATTTTTAAAGTTAGCATCACCTAAATCATGTAATTGGAATAATGTTTCAGGAGTATCATCACCGTTTGAATCACCCAAACCATCAACCAATAAGAACTTATATCCTGAAGTCCAACCCCAATGCATAGATGGCGTTTGGAAACTTAAGAAATGGCCAGAAGGATATTGTGTAATATCTAAATGATTAATATCTTGAGGAACTCCAACACTAAAATTAATCTGTTCTATATTTGGAATGTTAAGATCACTTCCTAATTGAAACGTATGTGCATCAGCTTTTACTAAAAGGATAGTATCAGAAAAATCCATATCCTGTCCTCCATCATAAATCACATGGATGTTTGATATGTAGTAATTGAAATCACCGATTTCCATTTTTACTCCGTTCAAATCTTCAACTGTAGTCCCTAAAACTAAATCAGCGCCAGTACACTTTGGTTTAAAGGATAGGAACAAGCTGCTTTGACTGTATGATAAGCTGCTTAAACCTACAAATAGTAAAGTAAATATTTTTTTCATAGTTGTGATTATTAGCAATTATTTAGATTTACGAACAATATACAATATTTCACTCTTAGATAACCTATAACGATTAATCAATTCTTCGCTATAATTGGATTCCTTATCGAATACTTCAACTTCAAACCCACCTTTTCGAAGCCAATCTGGATAGTCCATTCCGAATAAACGAACATGATCTTTTTGCCAAAAGTGCTTTTCACGCTCCTCCGGAGAGGTAATTGAAGCATCTTCATAGGTAACTGCTCTATTTGTATCTTGTGGAACTTGCATGATACCCCACCCCCCTGGTTTCATCACACGACAAAGTTCGCTCATACATTGAATGGCATCGTCTACATGTTCCATTACATGATTACAAAACACGACATCAAAACGATCATCTTCCAACGGAATCGAATGTAAATCAAAGTGCATATCAGCGATAGGCGATACTAAATCACCAGTTAAGTAATTTAAATTCGTCTGTTTTTTAAAACGAGCGTGAAAACATTGCTCTGGTGCAATATGTAAAACATCAAGTTTTTGTGCCGTGAAGAAGTCAGAATGATCTTTCAAATAAAGCCACATTAATCGATGACGCTCTAATGTTAAATCATATGGACAGAGGACATTATCACGGTGTACAATATCTGCTCCGTACGATAAAAATTTTGAAAAACTGCGCTCACAACAAGGACATTCAACATTATCTCCTTTATATAAAAGTGGAGCAATTAGCTTAAAAGGATAACTTAACCTGATCAGTAATGGACGAGGTAACTTATTCAATAAGAACTTATAAAGTTTTTTCATATTCAAATTTTCAAATGTAAAGTTAATCAAAAGTCTTTTTTAGCCTTGATTTTCAATGAAGAAAAGAACGCAATAATTGAATCATTATAGAAAAAACAAATTACTTCTTTCTGCATCATGTGAACTTTATGTAATTTAGCACGCTGTGAGAAATTTTTTATTGCTTTTCATTTTAACCGCCTGTAATCAAGTAGGTGTTGTTGCTCAAGAAAATGACACTGTACCTTATCGTTTTTTTAAGGAGCGTGTTGTTTTGTTGGCAGATCTTGGATTTAACTCCGCACCATTCAGCATTAAGGATAATTATGCTCAAGGGGTTAAGAAAATAAAGTATAGAAATAACATTAAACCAGCGGTTGGAATCGGGATCGCATATAAATGGTTTGGGATTCGCGTTGGCTTCACTCTACCCATCAATATTTTAGACGAAAAAAAATATGGTGATACAAAATATTTTGATGTAGCCATTAAAGCCAACATTAAACAAACTTTTTGTAGCCTCGACTTGAGAAGTTATCAAGGTTATTCTGTAAAGGATGCCTACAAATTCAACGACTCGCTAAATTCAGACACTCCAAATGCCATCATGCCTTTCACTCGTTCTGCAAGTGTTTCAGCAAATGTCTGGTATTTTAGAGATAAGGAATTTAAGATGCAGGCATTTCAGGGGAAATCAGCTCACTTTACGGGCGAATCAAAAACTTGGTATTTTAAAGGAACTTTGAATTTTTTTGGTATCGCAAATGATTTTGGGACTGTTATTCCAATTGAATTAGCTGATACAATTGACCGAAAAAGCGCACGAGGCATGGGAGCAATTGATCTTGGATTTATCCCTGGATATGCTTATGGAAACAGAATCAACAATTGGCAATTTGGTTTATTTGCTGGACTAGGTGGTGTTATTCAATCTAAATACTACACCAAAGATGGTATTAACCGAAGCTTCTTGGGATTAGCTCCACGCTTAGATTTTAAAATATCTGGAGGTTATACTCGTCCGAATTTCTTTGTAATACTAAGTTCTGACTTTGACATTAAATCCTTAACAATTCAGGAAATGAGTTATAATCAAACATATTATAACGTTAAGATTATGAGCGGTTTTCGATTACAAACGAAAAAATCTAGAAAAAAGGACTCTTAGAAACTTCTTGTTTCCAATCAGATCTCAAACCATTTAAATCAGTAATCATTGGATTAAAAACATTCCAATCTCCAAAACTCTTTAATTCGGAAATATGAACGCGTTTAAACGTCCCCTCTTTTTCAATTACTAAATTCAAGCGATCAAAAAAGTCAACATTTAACTCTTGTCCTATTGCTTTAATAAACTTGACGGAACTGTCAATCGAACAACCAGATGCGTTAATATCGGATTCATCCACAGCTAAAACTATAAACTGATTGTGTTCTACAATACCGTCTGCTTTTAAACCAGAACCATGTGCAGCCCAGGATTGCGTGAAAATTTTCATTTCATCCTTCACGAACTGTTGTTCCGATGAAGTTAACTCGCGATTTGCGGTATACACCCAAACTTTACTCTGTGAATTGAAATCAGGAAAATACATATTATAAATCTGCGGCGTTAGCAATCAATTCGGCAACATCAAGAACTTCTACTTCACCTTCTTTCTCGAAGTTTTTCACTCCATCTGTCATCATTGTATTACAGAACGGACAACCCGTTGCGATGATGTCTGGCTGAAGCTCTAAGGCCTCTTCTGTACGTTCAACATTGATTTCTTTATTTCCTTTTTCTGCTTCTTTAAACATTTGAGCACCACCAGCACCACAACACAAGCCTTTTGTTTTGCATCGTTTCATTTCAACCAGTTCACTATCTAACTTTTCAATTAAAGAACGAGGAGCTTCGTAAACATCATTTGCTCTACCTAAATAACAAGGATCATGAAAAGTAATTTTCTTTCCTTTATATATTCCCCCATCAGCTAAAACCAACTTCCCTTGATTGATCAGCTCTTGGATTAATTGCGTGTGATGAATTACTTCATAATTACCACCCAATTCAGGATATTCATTCTTCAGGGTATTGAAACAATGAGGACAAGCCGTAACAATTTTTTTCACCTCATATCCATCTAAAACCTGGATATTCATCATTGCTTGCATTTGAAAGGTAAACTCGTTTCCAGCTCTTTTTGCGGGATCACCGGTACAACTTTCTTCAGCTCCAAGAACTGCAAAATTAACATTACAGTTATTCAATATTTTAACGAGTGCTTTTGTGATTTTCTTCGCTCTATCATCAAAACTACCTGAACACCCAACCCAAAAAAGAATTTCAGGAGATTCACCTTTAGCCATCATTTCGGCCATTGTAGGAACAGTTAAACTCATAATTTATTTCTTAAATACTTGTATACTTGCATTTTCTTCAATTAAGTCAGAAAATGTGCCTTCGTAGCGTGTTGCACGCACAATATGATTATCAATCCAATGATAATTACCCCCTCTTGGTTTTCCCATTAACATTCCATGATATTTAAACCCATGTTTGTTCAACCAAGTCTCGGTAACTTCTCTGTGTTCTTCAACTCTAGAGGTAAAAAACGTAATTACATGACCTTCATCATGCCACTTATTAATTGTTTCTAAAGCATCCGGATACAATGCTGCAGTTGCCATTCTTTCCGGTTCTTCATTTGGAATATCATCACAAATAGTTCCATCAATATCAATCATATAATTCTTGACATCTTCTGGAAGAATTGGCGAAATTTTGTGACCATCTTCTTCGGCGTCTAATAATTGAAACTTAGTCTTCATCTGCCCATTTTAAACGATCCGTTGGACTAAATTGCCATGGTGCACCGTTGTTCTCAATATTCGTTAACATCCCAGTCAATTCTGTTGGAACCTTTGACTCTTCCATCACTAAATACCTTCTTAAATCTACAATAATAGATAACGGGTCGATATTAACAGGACATTCTTGAACACACGCATTACAAGAAGTACACGCCCATAATTCCTCCTCCGTGATATAATCTCCTAATAAGCTTTTACCATCG
>JBFHHS010000158.1:0-6610 GCA_041596895.1 Crocinitomicaceae bacterium
AATTATTTCAGAAAAAAACAAAGGAACATCTTGGGAATATGTCGTAGCCATTAAAATTAATGGCCAAGAATACGGTCGTGGAATTGGCTCCTCCAAGAAGAAAGCAGAACAAGCCGCAGCACAGGAAACACTGGAGTTAGTTGGTGAATCTTAACTGAAGCCGTTTTTTCAATATAATTCTTCCTTTTCTTTTTAATTCGTACTTCAAAATGGTAGGTTTGTACTCATCTCACCATTAAATAGGACTATGGCCACTAAAATTTTGTTTTCGCACGTCTTTACTGTATTGATTGTGATGTTGTTAAGCAACAGTATTTTCAGTCAATCGCTTTTTGATAATTATTCTCCGCTGAGAGCAAAAGGCAAAATTCCTGCTGTATTCACTGAATCTACTCAAGAAAAAATTAATCGTGATAAGACAGAAGTCGATCGTGAAAAAATGGATGAAGATGTAGAACAACAGTTCCTTACGCATATCCATTATAATATTGATGAGATGTTAAATTCGGGAATTATTCTTTATGGAGATAACAGTACTCAATATGTAAATGATGTGGCTGATAAACTTTTAGAGAACAATACTAAATTGAAAAGAAAACTTCAATTTTATGTAATCAAATCTAATGTCACCAACGCTTTATCAACCGATCAAGGAATTATTTTTGTTACCCTTGGGTTATTGAGTCAACTCGAAAATGAAGCGCAATTGGCTTATGTTTTATCTCATGAAATCGCGCATTATACGGAGTCTCATGTAGAAAAAGCGTACACAGATAAGTATGATATCAACGTAGGGTCATCTTATGACGAGCGAATTAAAAAATTGAGTAATTACTCAAGAGACAACGAACTTGAGGCAGACCGTTTAGGGATAGATTTGTATCATAAAGCAGGTTACGCTGAAAGTGAATTATTAAGTGCGTTTGATGTTTTAACGTATTCATATTTGCCTTTTGATGAAGAGCCTTTGCCAAAAACATATTTCAATTCTGATTTACTTTTTGTTCCTGAATACATCTTTCCCGATGAAATCAATAAAATCCAGGTTGAGGAAGATTATGATGATTCTAAAAGTTCGCACCCAAACATTAGAAGACGTAAAGATCAAGTAATAGATGAACTTGAGAAATACGCAAATTGGGGGGATAAGAAGTTTCTCCTTTCTCAGGAAAGATTTGAAGAAATTCGATCAATCGCAAGGTTTGAGAGTGTTCGAATTGACTTATTAGACAATCAATTTGGTGATGCTCTGTATAGTATCTTTTTGTTGGAACAAGAGTTTCCAAATAATGAATTTTTGAATAAATGTAAAGCTCAGGCGTGGTATGGATTGGCTTTGTTTAAATCAGAAGGTGAATTTTCTCGTACAGTGCAAAAAACATCTTCAGTGGAAGGTGAAAGTCATGCGATGCATTATGCGTTGAGAAAAATGACAAAAATTCAATTGTACACGGTAGCTACAAGAAATCTCGTGGACATTCAGAAAATGTTTCCAGAAAGTAAGGAGCTGGAAATCCTTAAAAAGAATATGATGCTATTACTAGCGGACTATTCAAAATTTTCAATTTTTGATTATTTCGATATCACTTATGAAACGGCATTGAATGAGTTTGAACAGAGTAAACTTGAGCTAGCTCAGGATACACTAGTTGAAAGTAATGAACTTGAAACGGATAAAGAACTAAGTAAATATGATAAAATCAAGAATAAGCGCGATGATAAGGTGGCAACAAGCGTAGATGAGGAGTTTGAAGTAAAAAACTTTCATTTATACGCTCTTTCTGATTTAGTTAATGACGAGTTGTTTAAACGTGGCTTACGCATGGCTAAAAACGAGATTGAAGAAAATGAAGCCGAAAAAGAACGAATCAGAACCATGACCAGAAAAGAACGATTGAAATCGGATGTTGATAAGGTCGATATTTCTGAATTGATTTTAATGGACCCATTGTACACAGCATATTACTACAATACGATTGATTTAGATAAAACGATTGAAGTTGAAAAGGATTTGATTACAGCATTCAATAAGGTGGCTAAAGAATTTGGGGTAGAGCTGCATGACGGAACCAATAGCGATAAGTCTAAGTTGAATACTGACATGTACAACCAAAGAGCCATTATTTTAGATTACATTCGACAGCGAGCAGAATATGAAGACATGAAAATGTTCCCTGTTGACTATGAGTTTTTAGACGATTTTAAAAAGAATTATGGAGACAGTCGTGTTGTACTGGTTTTAGGTGATTTTGTAAAAACTTTAGCCACAAAGAAAATGACCTTAACAACCTTAATTGTCAATATTGAAACAGGAGAATTGGAAGCATTTGATTTTGTCAATGTTAAACGAAAACCTCGGAAAGTTGTTTTAGAATATTATTTCTATGACTTTTTCTCTAGAACAGGACTTAAAAAGTAATATTGATGAAAAACATTTTATATGTAATTGCATTGACAATATTCTGTGCTACAAAGAGTTATGGTCAACAATTTGGTTATTTTGGAAAGAAAAATATTGTTTCCGTTTATAGTACAGTTAATCCACGTGTTCTATCAGCATTAAATCTGGGATTGCCATTGGTTTCTTACCCGAATGGATACAAAGTGAATTCGTATACTAACAACAACCAATTAAAGGAGAGAACAAAGGTGATTCGATATGACTTGCGACTATCCTACAAAAGGCAATTGTTTAAAGGTTTAGCGATTGGAGCAGAAGTGGGATATGAGAAGTTTGCGTTACCGACTCAGGATGGTAGTGAACTCATTTATGTTTATGATGAGTGGGGAAATAGTAATGGTGCTTATTTCGAGAATGTCAGTAGTCCAGTATTCAACTTAGTGTCTTATATGATTGTTGTTGATTTGTTTTCAAAGTATGATGTCTCTTTGGTTGGTTTAACACCGAGTTTTGGTATTGGACCGAAAATATACTACTTCGATAGGAATCAGAATTATAGAAGCTCAGAGAATTTCGAGTTGATGTACCCTTATCCGAATTACAATAAAAACATGGTGGCAATTGATGCATTTTTTGATTTAACGTATCGAATTCCATTAAATAGAACCATTTTATTTGATATTGGTATGCGCATCCGTAGTGGGTTTCTGTTAGAACGAGGATTAGATTTTGAACCTCAGTCTTCTGATGAAACGGGATTTACAGAGTACAATTATACTTGGTCGAAAAGTACATTAATTCAAAATCTTAGAACAGAGAATACTGCAAACTTTATTAACCTAAAGTTAGGACTTACCTTTGCGCTTTAATGAAGCGGGTTAATTGTTCTTCTGATTTAAGTATGTATTTGCCAGAAGGCAGTGATGATGTGTCAATTGTAGATGCCTCACTAGTCAAAATGAGATTTCCTTCAATATTGTAGATGTAAACGGTTGAATTTGCGTTATGTGTAAGTTCGTTTTCACATGGATTTGGAAAAAGTTGCATCTGAGTTTTCTCAATTTCTGCAAAACCAGAGATATCTGATGAGGTAATTGAGATGAACAAATTTGCTGTGTCTGCAATATTGTTAACATCGAAGAATTGTACCTTAAATAAGCTGGTTCCAACTTGATTGTTTGGGTCATAATGAAATGTAAACCCAGCTTCAGTTGCGGGGATTTGATGATTCGCTCCGAAGGTCACGAATCCAGATGGAGTAATAATCGGGGCATCTCCGGAAGTCGTCACTCCTGTGCAACTTCCCCAACAGAAATAACTGCTTGTCCACGGTATTACACTAACTTCTGTTCTTGTAATATTCACATCAACTTGAGAAGTACTATTGTTTTTTAATCCTGCATATACTGTGATGTCAAACTCTTCACTTCCAATTTCCAAAAATAGTGTGTCATCAGTAATGTTCATTTCATTAATGTCGATAACAGAAAGGTTTTGAGCTTTTGATAAAAAGCCATAAAAACAGAACACTAAGAGTATAAATCGAATCATTTTACGTGTTTTTCAAACCACATAATACGCAAAATTTAATTCCCATAATCAAGATAACGGATTATTTCTAGAAATAGCAGGTCTGTATTCTTGTTTCGTTGATCACAATAAAATCGACTATACCCTCCGTCAATTACAATTCTACCTGCACCATATTCACCGCTTAAAATTAACGGTTGATCTTCCACCCAAGCTTCTACTTTCAATCTATAATCCAATGGAAATGCAACAGTGGAGTTTCCTGCTGGTAGTGACTCTATTTCATCTAATTCTAAGTTGTTTTGAGTGGGACTCTTTTCAGCCAATGCTTGTCTAAATTCACCAAAATGTTCCTTGTTGTACATTAATTGTGTTAATTGTTGAGCTTCAGCTTGCAAGGGCCAATTTTCCGATCCAATATAAAGACCCCCTCCATTTTTAACGTATGATATTAAGCGTTCTGCGTTATACTTACTGATGAGACTAGTAGCATTTGAGAAAATAAAGATGGATTTGTATGGACTTAGGTCTTTTGGAATTTCATCTAAATGGGTTATGCTAGTGTCGGGTGAACAAAAAAATGATTGGTTGCCAAACACAGCGGTTTCTGCTTGTCCATGCAATAACTTGCTAATCAGAATGAATATAACCCAGATGATTTTCATGCTGTTCAGTACATCAAAATATGAAATTGGTTCATTTCATTGATGGAAGAGATAATTTTTTCTAACTTAAATAAGAAAGCGAAATGAATCATATTGAACTAGGTCAGAAAGGAGAAGATATAGCGGTAAACTATTTAATTTCAAAAGGGTGGGAGATAAAGTCGAGAAATTTTAAATGGAGAAAAGGTGAGATTGATATCATTTGTGAAGCCCAAAATAGATTAAAAATTATTGAGGTTAAAACGCGCAATTCAAACTACTTCGGAGAACCATTTTTGGCAGTAAACAGAGCCAAGCAACGGCAAATTATTGGCGTTACAAACCAGTACATACAAGCAAATGAGATTGATAAGGAAGTGGAGTTTGATGTTATTTCAATAATTCTTAATGAATCAAAAATGAAACTTGAACACATCGAAAATGCGTTCTACCCAACGCTATAGTTTAAATATCGTATCTTTGCACAAATATTTATGCTCGAGATGAACACAAAAAAAACAGGAGGTAGCAGCAATGCTCCAAGAAAAAAGCCTTCCACAGGGAGAAGATCAAACGACAAAAAAGCTCAATCAACGTCAAGAAATGGACGAAAAAAGGAGTTGAGTAAAAAGGATATTAAAGCCAAAGGTCGATTCATTGATTACAAGGATAAAGTGAAAAAAGGTGATCCTTTGCCATCGTTTAACGACGATGCGATCAGACTTAATAAGTATTTATCAAATGCAGGAGTTTGTTCTAGAAGAGAGGCGGACGTTTTAATTAAAACGGGTGTTGTTACTGTGAATGGAGAACAAGTTGTTGAGATGGGGTACAAAGTGAAGCCGGGAGATGTTGTGAAATATGATGGTGAATCAATTAATGCAGAGAAAAAACGCTACGTTTTATTGAATAAGCCAAAAGGTTTTATTACAACAATGGATGATCCATTTGGACGCAAAACGGTGATGGGATTAGTGAAAAAAGCATGTAAAGAACGTGTTTATCCAGTAGGTCGTTTGGATAAAGAAACAACAGGGCTATTATTGTTTACAAATGATGGCGATTTAGCTAAAAAGTTGACTCATCCACGTCACAAATCAAGTAAGGTATATCACGTAGAATTGAATAAAAAAGTTTCAAGAGAAAATTTGCAAACGCTCCTTACTGGTGTGAAATTAGAAGATGGAACGTCATTCTTTGATAAAGCGGAATATGTTAAAGATGGCGATGCAAAAGAGGTTGGTGTGGAGTTGCATTCTGGTAAAAATAGAATTGTACGAAGAACATTTGAGGCACTTGGTTTAATAGTTACAAAATTAGATCGTGTAACTTTTGCAGGATTAACTAAGAAAGACTTACCTAGAGGAATGTATAGACACTTAACGGAAAAGGAGGTTGCATTCTTAAAAATGACGAAGTAATGAAAAGCATTGTTGTAGTTTTATTATTGTTATTACCATTTCTGGTAGAAGCCCAAAAAGGAAAACGAAAAGTTTCGTACGCAAAAGGAACGATTTATGGGTATTGGGGATATAATAGAAGTGGTTATACAAAAAGCAATATGCGCTTTGTAGGTCCAGGATATGACTTTACAATGAAAGGTGCAGTTGCCCATGACAATCCGGAAAAATTTGATGCTTCGGTTTATTTTAACCCTGCAAAAATTACGATTCCTCAGTTTAATGCTAGAATAGGGTATTATTTCAAAGACAATTGGTCGATTTCTTTTGGATATGATCACATGAAATACATTTTCGCAGACAACAACGAAGTGCTTTTAAGTGGTTCCATCGATCCAGGGGTTGACACGGCGTGGTCTGGATTGTATTCTGGTGTTCCAATAACAACGGACAGAGAACATTTCCACTATGAAAATTCGGACGGTTTAAATTATTTGAGATTTGAATTGACTCGAACAGATCAATGGTGGAAAACGGGCAAGAAAGATTGGTTCGCATTCTCAACAAATGTTGGATTAGCGGCTGGAGGGATACTATCGTTTAACGATTTCAGGTTTGCCGGTGAAAATGACCTC
>JBFHHS010000159.1:0-6529 GCA_041596895.1 Crocinitomicaceae bacterium
AGGTGCTGAAATTACTCCGCCACCCAGTGTGAAAAATGCTGTGGATAGTTCTTTGTTTAGCCGTGCTAAAGGTGGTTTTTTCTGGGGGTATTCAATATTACTAATTGCTTTGATTAGTGGAGTAGTAGTGGCGTATCAATCGGTAGGAAATTATAGCGATTCAAGTAAAGGTATAACGTTCAAGCATGCGGCAATTGATGAAGTCAAAATCTCTCAAGAACAGAGTGAAACAGATTCGGGAGTTAAATCCAAAAATATCATTGAACAACCGGAAATGGGATCTGACTATTATAATGATTTAAAGCAATCTGAAAATACAATTATTGACGATTCAAAGCTTGCTAAATCAATTGTGGACCTTGCAAGAGGTGAACTGAATGACGTCAATCAATTAAACCGAACAGAGCAAAAGACTGATTCGAAATCGGTTAATCCACAACGAAATAAAAGGAACTTCGGAGTAATTGTTGACATGAAAGATCGTGAGCCGCAATTTAAGTTAGTACAAAGGGATGTAGCAGTAATCTCTAATAATAGTAATAACAATATGCCCTCTGAACTGACGGAACAAGGTGAAGTGAGTGATCCAATTGTAAACGACTTTAGCCCGGTTAATCAACATCAAGAAAAGGAGGGAATTCGTGAATTGTTATTGAATCCACCCGCAATATTGGAATTATATCCTATTGCTTCTCGTGATGCAATTCATTTAGAAAAGAGCATTTTAAATATTGAATATAAAAATCCAAATCGATGGTCATTATTGACTTATGTAGGCATGCAAAGTGGATTCAATTTGTTGAGTTCAAGTGATGCTTCTTCGAAATTGAGTGTTGAGGAACAAGGAGGTTTAGACTTGGCTTTAGAAACAAATTACAGTTTTTCGAGAAGATTTGGTGCTGGAGTGGGAGTAGATTACTTCCACCGTGATACAAAAATGATAGGGGCGTACAATACAACCGACAGTGTTTTAACTGGCGGTAGTTGGGTGATTAATAATCCAAGTCAACCCGATTCGTTACAAGATTCTACCTATTTCGAAACGTACGATGTAACCACTTCCAATCAACAGATTTCAAGTCTAACTAGGCAAACTTCTATTGGTGTTCCAATATATCTCACGTATAGTATTCCGATTGCCACTCGTTTTTCATTTCGACTTTCGGCGGGAGCTCATTTTAGTTATTATACATTTAAAGTTCAATTTGAAGATGCCGGTTTACCAGAAAGTTCATTTTCAAATTTTGGAGTAAATGCCATGTTGCGACCAGAATTTATTTATAGTTTTAATCGCTTTGGAATTGGGGTGTACGGAAAAATGACGTATGATTTTAATCATGGGGTCAATTGGACAAGTATCAGCCGACAACGCTATGGATTTGGAGGAGGAGTAGTAATGAAATACAAGTTTTAATCCTTTTTGTTTCTTGGATGAAATGAAATGATTGCCTCCTGGATGAAATGTTGGTCCAGATGAGTGTATATTTCGGTTGTAGTGATGGATTCATGTCCTAACATTTCTTGAATCGCTCTTAAGTTTGCACCGCCTTCAAGCATGTGGGTAGCAAAGGAGTGACGGAATGTATGTGGAGAAACATTTTTACGGATTCCCGCTATTTCAACCAATTGTTTCACGATTGTAAAAATCATTACTCGTGTGAGTTTTGCACCTCTTCGATTGAGAAATACATAACTTTCATTTCCAGGTTTGATGGATTGATGTCTTCTGTAGTTATCAACGTAAATTCCAACTTCCTTTTCTACGGAAGGACTAACCGGGACTAAGCGTTGTTTGTTTCCTTTACCAATAACACGAATAAAGCCTTCATTGAAAAACAATTCTTCAAAACGCAAGTTCACAAGTTCAGATACACGTAATCCACAGCTATAAAGCGTTTCAATAATTGCCTTATTTCGATGACCTTCGTTTGAACTGAGGTCAATCGATTGAATAATTAAATCAATTTCTTCAATAGTTAAAACTTCAGGTAGCTTTCTGCCAATACGTGGTAATTCAAGTAATTCACTAGGGTCTGTTTCTATGATGTCATCAATGACTAAAAAAGTAAAAAACTGTTTGATTCCAGAAACTATGCGCGCTTGACTTCGGGCACTTAATCCAAGGTCGTACAATTCTAAAATAAATTGTTGTAAGAACTGGAGTGAAATAGCCTCTGGTAGGACGGATTGAACTTCTGCGAAATCCTTAAGTTTTATTACATCATCTGTATATGCTTGCACTGAGTTCTCAGCAAGACCCTTCTCGATTTTCAAGTATGAAACAAAATCCTTAATATAGCGATTCCAAGATGACACCAATGAGATTATTAATCGTTAATGGACCAAATTTAAATTTAATTGGTCAACGTGAAGAAGAAATATACGGGAATCATTCATTTGAGGCCTATTTTGACGAATTAAAATTGTCGAAAGGAGCAGAGTTGGATTATTTTCAATCAAATGTTGAAGGGGAATTAATAAACGTACTTCAAGCATCGAATCATGATGGTATTATCATTAATGCCGGAGGTTACACGCATACAAGTGTCGCACTTCGCGATTGTATTAAAGCGATAAAAACCCCAGTTGTTGAAGTACATATCAGTAATATTACAGAACGTGAATCGTTTAGACATACGTCAATGATTTCTCCAGTAGTAATCGGGTGTATTTTTGGATTTGGACTAAAATCGTATAGTTTAGCTGTCGACTATTTTGAGGGCTATTTGAAATAGCGCATATCCAAATTGGAGTATTCTTGAATTTTCCTGTAGAAATAAGCGATTAATATACTTCCTGAATAAAGTCCTCTTGAATTAAAGGTCGTCGTTTGAGTCTTCACTGCTTTTCGTTTCTTAAGCATCGTTCTAATATGGCCGTGGTGATACATGTGCGCATTAAAAACAGCAAGGACATTTTTAAATTCTCCATTGAACATAAATTTGACAGCAGCCACGCCGTCTAACACTAAACGATGAAAAATCTTGGGGAATACGTAGCCATCGTGATTTTTAGTAATCATGATTAAGCTGTTCCTGAAGTTCAAATAAACTTTTCGAGGAGAACTGTATGGCAAAGTGCCACCTCCTACATGATAAACAGTTGAAGCAGGGCAGACCATGAATTTGTAGTTCATCTTTTTTACCCTCCAGCATAAATCGATTTCTTCCATGTGTGCGAAAAAATCCTCATCGAATCCACCAGCTTCGTGAAAAATATCAGAACGAATCATTAAACAAGCACCAGTAGCCCAGAAAATCTCTAACTCTTCATTGTATTGACCTTTATCTTCTTCAACATGATCGAAAATTCGACCACGACAAAATGGAAAATAATTGTGATCTAAAAATCCACCAGAAGCTCCTGCGTGTTCAAATAAATGCTTGTTATGAAAAGACAAGACCTTTGGTTGACAACCAGCAATAGTTCTGTCTTTCATTGTTTTTGATAATGGTTCAAGCCAATTAGGAGTAACTTCGATATCACTATTTAAAAGGACATAGATTTCATTATCAACTTGTTTTAAAGCATCATTGTATCCTTTGGCAAAACCGCCATTTTCTTCATTCAATACCAATTCGATGTTCGGGTAGTTTTTTCGAACGAATTCAATTGAACTATCAGTAGAACCGTTATCTGCAACGACTATTTTAGCATCACCAGAATTGGCAACAACTGAGGGGAGGAATTGCTCTAGAAAAGCGCGTCCGTTCCAATTAAGTATAACTACAGAAATATGATTAAATGACATATGGAACCAAAACTAAAGATAATTTAGTAATCACGCCCTGCAGACCCGCCAAAATCACCTGTTGAGTTTGGATTATTGACGGTACCACTTTTTGAAATTTCAGATGGCCAATTTAAATTTTTCAATTCTCCAACCATATCTGAATGTAATAATTGATAAGAATTATTTACCATGGAAGGATTGTAAAACACAAAACGTTTATTTCCAAAAGATCCAATTTTATTATAAGTCCAAATTTCATAAGGGTATTCAGTTGACGAATATTCTTGCCTAACAACATCTGAAGGTGAACCATACTGAAGGTAAACGCGTCCTCGATCTGTCTCGTATCCTCGTTGTATAGTTGTGGAATATAATTTTTCTACAAAATCGACTTGTTGTTTGAATTGAATCCAAGCATCATATGTATTTGTTGGTGCTGTTTTATTCCAATACAATTGAATGTACTTCCGAGCACTTTCAGCATTTCTACGTTTAGCGATATCAATGATATTCTTAACTTCTGTCCCTTTAGAAATAGGGATAAGACTTTCCAAATAGAACCCTACAGAATCATCACTCAATGAATTTTGAAATGCTGGGTCTAATACTATTTCATTTGAAAAGTAATCAATGTCTATATCGTTACTTCGCTCAAATTCATAGGTTTGATAACACAATTCACGCATATTTTTATTTAATACAGTGTATTGTAAAATGTATTTTCCAGTTGGAACATCTGAAATGTCAATGACTTTTAAAAATGGTAAGACTGGAGTTCCGTCGTGTTTTGAATACACAGTCAATTTTTCGAATTCCTTTTCGGTTTCAGCATTAATTAAGGTTTGTTTGATTGCAAATACACTATCTATCAATTCGTTTGTGTTGTAAAACTCCATATATACTGGGATAGATGAAAGCTCTTTTGGATAGAAGGTCGAAAGATGAGGGATCATTTCATAACCCGATTTATAAAACACCGAAGCATCATTAGTAGATTTAGTAGCGGTTTCTGCAATCTGAATGTCAGAAATGGAAATGGCATCTCCCAGTTCTTCAATCACAATAGTTTGTGTTGTCTCAAGTGGTTCATTTAGACTGTTAACATCTTGCAGTCTTATTTTAAAAGTATACCCGCCAGGAGACAATACAAATCGTTTAATGTCATAAAAGTCGTCAATGATACTGTCTTTAATCAGTGGGGAAGACAGTCGATAAGCATCAGCAGTGACTATACTGTCTCCTTGAGAAATTTCCATTTCCACTACAAGCTCAGCAGATAGGCCTCCTTCTTTTGAAATGTAATTCATTGAATACCCTATAAATTGCAATTGAAATTCAATATAATTTCCAACTCCAGGGGCATAGAATTGTTTACTATCAACGTATGCACGAAGTTTTTTTGGGTTTGGAGCATGACCTGCATTCAATTGAATGGTAAAAGAAAGCAGTGCAATGAGTGAAAAGAAATATTTCATCTACTATATTTTAGAATTGTAAAGTTACAAAAAGCGGACCTTATTACATTCTTGAGCGAGTTTTATTGATTCTGTTGTATTTTTTTAACTGTTAAATGCCTTATTCACAGTATGAAAAAAAATAATTGAAAAAAAATTGATTGAAGGTCATTGTCAATAAAGAAAAAGACAGTACCTTTGGCGCGGAGAAGTGGCAGAGTGGTCGAATGCACTGGTCTTGAAAACCAGCGTACCGCAAGGTACCGGGGGTTCGAATCCCTCCTTCTCCGCTTCGCAAAGCGGAAAAAAACCGAGGTAGATGCCTCGGTTTTTTTTATGTGTTAAACTTTGATTTCGTTGATTGTGAATTGCTAATCATTATATCGTAATAGGCCTGTTTTCTGTTTTGTTTAAATTGACTAACTTGTATTAAACTAAAAATGAGCTTATGAGGAAAGTCGTTTATTTCATTTTAATTTGTACAGCAATCTTTAGTTGTAAGAAAGGAACTTTAGATGAACTCTTTAATCCCGGATTGGTGGAAGACCTAACCGTTCCAGGTAATCCAAATGTATCTTTTCAAAATTGTTACTTAACCAGCGCTTTTATTGATACGAATGTATTTGGAATGCATATTCACGGCGAAACACATACACATCCAAATGTTCTTGCTGCAATTGATGATATAAATCTAAGTTGGGTTCTAAATGGTGTGCATTGGCCAACGATTGAACCAGATAAGGATAATTATAATATAGAGGCTTACGATGACTTTATGGTACAAATGGCAAACCGAAATGAAAATCTTATTTTAAGTATCGGTAATTATTGGCCATTGTGGATTGAGGATTCTGAACAGTTGAAAATCGAAATTGCCGAGATGACAAAGCGTGTTGTTAAAAGGTATAAACCAAATGGGGAATTTAGTCAAGAGAATGGGTTTGGAAATTATGGTTGTAGCTATTGGGAGTTAATCAATGAGCCAAACCTTCCTTGTTGTGGATGGGGGTATCATGGTGCTGATCAACCTGTGAATAGTGCTTTGTATGCGGAGATCGTTAGTGTTATGCATGAAGCGATTCGACAAGAAGATCCGAATGCAAAAATCGTTCTTGGTGGACTTTCCAGTTCTAATGAACATCAAGGTCCAATCGCATTTTTAGACGATTTGTATTCTTACGGTGCTATCAATGCTTTTGATATCATTGCTTATCATCCTTACGGTGAACACAACGATTTAAGTATCCCTTTGGCTGCAATCGAGGCTAAAATGCAAGAGTATGGTGATCAAAAACCAATTTGGATAACTGAAATAGGGGAGCCGAACTTAAATGACAATGAC
>JBFHHS010000160.1:0-6515 GCA_041596895.1 Crocinitomicaceae bacterium
TCATTAAACTATTTCTTGTCAATTAAAAGGCGAATCGTTTGCCACAATTCAACACCTTCCTTTCTAAGGTCGGACTGGTAATTGCCTAATCGCCATTGAAGAATTGTAAAACGCATGCTCCCCATAAAGATCGTTGCCAATTGCGTTGGAGTTACATCCTTACGAATAGACCCGTCCTGTTGACCATGTTGAATAATTTTCTCTACCCTTTGCTTTTTATTCACCATAATCTGGTGAACTTCCTTGGATAATTTTTTTTCAAACTGAAAGCTTGTTTCAGCAAAAATTACCATCACAATTGCTGGATGCTTTGAGAAATGATCAAATTGAAATTGAATTATTTTATTCAACTTCTCTAATCCAAAATCATCTTCTTTTAACAACTCTTCCATCTTCGACTTTAAGAATTGACCATAGAAATTTAAAACTGAAGAAAGGATTTCAGACTTATTTTTAAAATGTCGATACAGAGCAGGCTCAGTGAAATTCATTTTTTCCGCTAATGCTTTTGTCGTAAGCTGTTGAATGCCACCTTCATTAATCAATTCTGTTGCTGCACTTATTATTTCAATCTGACGCTTTGTAAAATCCATGGTGTAAAGTTAACCTTGAGAAGTATACGATTCTACATTTTCAGCCTTTTCTTTTTTTGAAAGCTTTTCCTTTATACTATCCACTGCATAATAAACAACTGGAACAACATAAACTGTAAGTATTAAAGAAGATGTTACACCACCAATTATAACCCATGCAAGTCCATTTTTCCATTCACTCGCCGTTCCTTGAGCTAAAGCGATTGGCAACATCCCCACAATCATTGAAATACTGGTCATTAAAATTGGTCTCATTCGTCCTTTTCCCGCTTCAATTAATGCATCCTTGTAATGCATCCCTTTTGCCTTCAATTGGTTTGTGAAATCGACAATTAGAATCGCGTTTTTAACAACCAATCCCATAAGCATAATCATTCCAAGTAAAGCGAATAAACTTAAGTGACTTTGCGATAAATTCAGCGCTAAAAATGCTCCAATTACCGCCAAAGGAATTGAGAATAACACTACAAAAGGGTACACAAAGCTATCGTACAGAGCAACCATAATAAGGTAAATCAAAATAAATGAAACCAGTAATACGGAGCCTAAAGCTCCAAAACTATCATTCTGACGCTTAATATCACTCCCCCAAGTCATTTGCATCCCTTCTGGGAGTGGATTTTTATTGATAAATCCTAAAACATCATCCGCTACACTTCCTGAAGGTCTCCCTAGAGCATCCGCAGTAATAGTAACCGCTGATTGTCTATCCTTTCTTTCTAACAAAGAAGGAGATTCTGCTTGAATAACTTTAGCAAATTGAAAAACCCTAACCGGAATACCTTTTGGATTGATAATAATCATATTATTAAGGTCATCATATTCATTTCTATCGTGCTCATCTAACAAAATACGAATTGGGTATTCATTTCCATCCTCTGTAAAAATTGCGTTATCATTTCCTGTGATCGCATTTCTCAAAGACATCCCAACATACGCTGTGGTTAATCCATATTTCTGCATTAAATCATCATCAGGCACAATAAGATATTCTGGAGCACCACTTTCTACAGAAAGTTGAACATTATCAGCACCAGGAATTTCTTGAACGGCATTTCTCAATTTTTTAGCTACGCTTAAGACCTCCTTAGAATTCGCTCCATTTATTGTCAACTCTATCGGCGCAGACCGAGGGATTAATCCTAGCCCGGCAATTGAGAAATTTATTCCCGTATACTTTTCCTGTAATGCTGCTCTCAGGTCTATCATGTACGTTTCAGTGGCTTGATTATTTCGATCTTCCTTCGGTGTTAACTGAACAGTAAATTCAGAAACATTTGCAGAACCAACCCCAAGACTTCCGATACCTGTACTCGGGCCACCAATGTTACTAAACACCGTTTTCACATCAGGTTGATTCAAAAGAAAAGCTTCAATTTGAAATGCGATAATGTTATTTTCTTTTAAGGAAGTTGTTTTATCAAACTCCATAGAAAGTTTAAATTTCCCTTGATCCCCCGTTGCAATCAACTCTTTTCCAATAATATTCTGTTTCATCATTACACCTGTCAACGCAAACAGGAGTAAAATTCCTCCAATAAAAATCAGTTTGTGATTTAGTACCCATTTCAATTGATTTCCATACCAATTTGTGAATCGATCTAATTGAACTTCAAACCAAATCAAGAATTTATTAAACAGATTTGTAGGTTTTAACTCCTCAGACTTCCCAATTCTTGAAGCCATCCATGGAGTTAAGGTGAATCCTACTAACAAACTTGTCAGTGTTGATGTAATAACAACAACCGAGAATTGTTTCAACATATCGGCGACAAACACTTGTAAAAATAAGATTGGCAAAAACACCACAATATCCACAAGTGTAATCGATATTGCAGAAAACCCAATTTCCATTCTCCCATCCATTGAAGCAGATCTCTTATCCTTTCCCATATCCAAATGGCGTTGAATATTTTCCAAGACTACGGTAGCATCATCCACTAAAATCCCAATAATCAATGACATTGCTAACAAGGTCATTAAATTCAAGGTATAACCAAGCATCCACATCACTGCAAACGCTGTGACAAGCGAGGTTGGGATGGCTACAAGAACTATGATTGAATTTCTAAAACTTCTCAAGAAGAGTAACATAACCAATGACACCAAAATTACAGCCATAATTAAATCCATCACAACGGAATTTACCGCAGCGATGGTATTGTCTGTGCTATCATCCGCAACAATAAACTTAACTTGATCCGACTTGTTTTGTTCTTCAATCCATTGGAGTTTTTCCTTCACTTGTGTGGAAACATCGACAGCATTGGCATCACCTTGCTTTTTAAGAAGGATTCCTATCCCATTTTTTCCATTATATCTACTAACAGATGTAATCTCCTTAACCCCATTCCTAACTGTCGCTAAATCCTTCACATATACAGAAATATTTGGAGGAAAAATAGCGACCTGGATATTTGAAATATCCTCAATGGTAGAATACTTTGATGATAACTTCACTGTATTTGAACTGGCCTTCGATTCAATTTTACCTAAAGGCAAATCCATCCCAGACCGATTAATTGCTTCCACAATCTGTAGCATGGATATATTATAATACTCCAATTTACTCTCATCAATCAACACTTGAATTTCACGCTCTTCGCCACCAAGTAATGTCAATTCTGCAACACCTTTAATCTGCTGGATTTGAGGTAAGTACTCGTTCTTCATTTTTTGATAGAACACTGTGGCCGAGGTATTACTTGTAGCACTAATCGACATGATAGGTAAATCATTAGGAGACACCTTACTCATCACAGGACTTAAAACATCTTCGGGTAAATCTTTGCTAATATTGTCAATATAACGTTGAGCATCTTGCATCGTTTTATCAAGATCCGTCCCATACTCTAGGTTCGCGATAATAACGGAAGCATTTGGCAATGATTTTGTCACTAAATATTCAACGCCTTCTAAATTCGACAAAGCATCTTCAATCTTTCTAGACACAGAAGTCTCCACCTCTTGAGGTTCTGCACCCGGATAAACCGTTTTAATCACTACTACAGGCTGATTAAAATCAGGCATCAATTCATAACTCAAATTCTTAAAACCAATGTACCCCAACAGTATAAACACACTAAACAAAACAATGATTAGTGAAGGACGTTTGATAGATATCTCTGTGATATTCATGCTTTTTGTATTAAAGATTTACACTAACGTTAGCATTATCAAATAGATTGATAAACCCACCAGTTACGATGGTATCACCTACATTTATATCTCCCGCTACAGTTAACCTATCACCGTTTCTTGATTTTACATTCACGGCAGTTCGCTGCACTTTTTCATTTCGAATCAGATATACCTCAGGGTTCGATTCAGAACCTAATATTGCTGAAGACGGGATACTTAAATTTTTAGTATTTAATTGCTTAGAAGTAAAACTTAACTCTCCTTTCATTTTAGGTTTAATCAATGAAGTTTTATCCACAAGAAACTCAATTTTAAAACTGTTGCCTATCCCCCCTTTGCTACTAACCTGTCCCAACCTCGCAACTATTGGTTTATCACCCAACTGTTTTGTAGAAACAAGATACTCAACCTCCTTTGTAAAGAAAGCCAACTCTTCTTCCGGGACATTTATGACAAATTTTAAATCTGAAAGATTGATGATTTCAAATAAAGGGATAGCAGGAGAAGCAAAACCGCCCTTTTCACAAAGTTTCATTGAAACCACCCCATCAAAAGGCGCCTTAATTGTTGATTTATTTATTTGCTCCGAAATCGTTGCACGTTCTGCTTCTAATGTTTCTATTGCGTTTTGTATTTTTTCTAATTTCACGGCAGGAATTGCATCATCCACTGAAAGGTTGACGTATCTTTGTTCATCTTTTTTGAGTCCATCAAGTTTTGTATCAATCACGTTTAACTGAAGCTGAAGCATCGTTATATCAATTTTAACCAAACGCTGACCTCTTTTAACCTTCTGTCCTTCGTTAACAAAAACATCTGTAATTTTACCTTGAGTATCCGAACCAACCTTCACCTCGTTAACAGATTCAAAAACACCAGAGTAAGTTTTTATTGAGGATTGATTCTTATCAGAAATAACCTCTCCAAAGACAGGGATCGATACCTCCTTATTATAGACAAATATTCTGTTTTCACCGTCCTTCTTATTCTGTGCTAATTGTATTACAACAAGTGCAACTACCCCAACAAGAATCAAAATGCTAATTAATCGTTTCATCGTTTTATTTATTAGAAATATTATTGGTTATATATTTTAAATGAAGATCTGCTGCCAAAAACTGAGCAACAGACATCAAATAGTTTTGTTGATTTTGTAGTAACTCATTTTGGGCAAACAATAAATCATTAATAGATATTAATCCTTCGTGC
Source organism: Crocinitomicaceae bacterium (assembly GCA_041596895.1). Lineage (GTDB taxonomy): Bacteria > Bacteroidota > Bacteroidia > Flavobacteriales_D > Crocinitomicaceae > UBA4466. Next base: position 4,944 of record JBFHHS010000160.1, read on the forward strand.
AGTTTGCTCTCTTCCTGAGTGTATATAAGTTGTGCCAATTCAACTTGCTGATCATTCAACTCAACATTACTAAAAGCATTCTCTAATTCTAGAATAGCATTTTGAATTTCTAAGTTTTTAGAATCTTCTATCAGTTCCTCCTTTAATTTTAAATTTTCAATTTCAAGCTCTTTTTGATGGATCTGTTTATTAGTTACCGTCCCATTAAACAAGGGCTGAGAAAGTTTAATACCTGCATATCCTACTGGATAAAAGTTCAAAAATCGATTTGGATCTTGATCAAATCCATAACCTTGCGTACCGTAAGTAGCAACAAATCCTAACTCAGGCAAAAACCTTGACCGTTTTAGGGTTTTTAAATCAATAGTCAACATCCGCTCTTGTAACTGAATAACTTCCAACTCTTTATCCCCATTCGAAACATAAGGCTGAATGTCCATCATTAAAATTTCAGATTCGACTGTGATTTCAAGGTCTGTCGCGGTTAATAATTCTAACGCATTGTATAACTGTTTAAGTTTTGTTTTAAGCCTGGATTTATTCAATTCCAATGTAGATATTTTCAATTCTACCTTACTTACATCACTTTGATTCGCTAATTTTTCAGAAACCAAACGCTCAATATTCAATTGAACACGCTTCATATTAACAATGGAAGAATCGATATAATTAACTTGACTCGATATTAGTTGCGCATTTCTGTAAATCTTTGAAACTTCAAAATAAACTTGATCATAAGATTTAGCCACTTCAATCTCGACTATTTCCTTGGCCAATTTCACCTTCTGAATATTACCATTTAACGTGGATGAGTACACTGGAGCCTGTAGGACTAGGTTGGCATTGATATTATGTTGAACACCAAACTGAGTTTCCTTAAACTGACCTTCAGGACCACCGAAAACTGATAACGGAAGTAGTTGATATGGTAATTCTACAAAATACTTATACTCACCATTTAGACTAAGCTTGGGTAATAAATAAGAGCGAACCTCCTTATGTTTAAGTTGCGAAATTTCTTGATTGTTTTTAGCAACCTCAATTTTTATATTGTTTTTATAAGCACTATCTACACATTGTTCTAGCGACCAACTTTGTGCATTCGCACAAAGAGCAGTAAAAATCAACATGTTAGCAATCACTAACTTCATAGAGCAAATTTTTTTAGTTATTATTCATTAGTTAACATTTCAATACTATTCGAAATATTTATTAAATTCTTCAAATGACTTCTTAATCTCGAGGTAGCAATACTCCTTATCCGCTTCACTTGATGCATTACTTAAATCATCAACAAGATCAATATATGGCAATAACCATTTATGTAATTCATCATGACCTTGTCCCGTCATTGTACAATTTGAAGTCAAAAGTGCGATATGGTCTTTTAAACTCGAAGCTAAATCAGAATAAGAGTCTTGAGGGTTGAAATCATTCACTTCCTTATTCATATTTTTAATATGCGTCATCATTTCTTCAACAACTAACCATTTTTCATTGTTTATTAATTCAATGTTATACACATTATCACTTGTTACTGAATCTTTATCATTAACAGAACCTGGATGGCAA
>JBFHHS010000161.1:0-6506 GCA_041596895.1 Crocinitomicaceae bacterium
ATCAATTTGAGCTTGATTTGCATTCGCCTTATCAATGATTGCTTGAAGCGCTGCAATTTTTGTCGCAGGCAATGTTTCTGTCGGTTTTATGGACTGAGCTTCTTTATACTTTGCGATTGCTGCAGAGTAGTTTTCATTCGACTCTAATGTTCCCGCTTCAGAAATAAGGTTATTGTATTGTGCTTCAATCTGCTCTGCTTGACTTGCATCATTTAGCAATGCCTGTAACTCAGCAATTTTAGTTTTAGGCAAAGTTTCATTTGGTTTCAGGCTTGAAGCTTGAGTAAACGAGTTAATTGCCCCTTCATAATCACTTGCAGCTACCTCCCCGTTCGCTTTTTCAAGAAGTGCATTGTACTCTTTATCAAGTTGTTCAGCCGCATCTGCATTTTGAATAATAGCCTCTATCTCTGCAATCTTTATTGCTGGCAATGTTTCTTCTGGTTTTATCTCTTGCGCCTCTTTATATTTCTCTATAGCTCCTTGATAATCGCCTGATGCCTGAGCGCTTTCTGCCGCAGAAACGATAGTACTATACTGTGCATCTTTCCCTTGTTGAGCAGCTAAATCGGCAATTGCCTTTTCAATAGTCTTTATTCTGTCTTCAACTTCTGCATCGTATTTTAAAGTCAATGCTTCTTCCAGTTTTTGTTTTGCTTGATCAAATTGATTTGCATCTGCAAGCGCAAATCCTTCCGATTTCAATGCGTTGAAAGCCTCTTCTTTTTCAGACTCGTTTTTCAAAGCTGCCAGTTCAGAATTAACCTTAGTCAATTGTGCTTGCGCTTCAATATTACCAGGATCAATTCCTAGGATTTCCGTGTAGACCGCTTTAGCATCTTCAAACTTCTCATCAGAAATCAATTTTGCTCCCTGATCTAATAAATCTTCAATTTGAGCAGCTTTAGCATCTGCAGCAGCCTGATCACTTAACAATTTATCGATAGCTGCAATTCGTTCTTGAGGAAAAGTTTGACTGTTATCAATTGCAATAGCCTCATTGTATGCCGTTTTCGCCTCGTTAAATTTTCCTGAGTCAAATAATCCATTCGCAGTAGAAATTGCATCATCATAAGCTTTTTTAATTGCTTCCGCCTCTTCTTGTGCTTTTTGTTGTGCTTCAAGATTTGATAGAATTCCATCAATTTCAGAAATCTTTTCCGCAGGCAAGGTTTGAGAAGGATCAATCGTTTGAGCTTCTTTAAATTTTGCTTTAGCCGCATGATAATCAGTAGCGATTAATAAAGCATTTGCCTCACTCATCAATCCATCATATGCTGCTTTTACCTCGGCTGCTTTCGCAGCTTCAGCATCTGCAAGTTCTTTTTCCTTAATTAAATCATCTATTTGAGCGATTCGGTCAGAAGCATAAGTTTGAGAATCATCAAAAGTCATGGCTTCGCGATATTTTGTTTTGGCCTCTTCCCAATTCGCGAGATTAAATAAATTATCTGCACTTGCAATTGCTGCATCATATTGAGCCTTACGTTCAGCATCTTCTGCTGCATTCTTCAATAGGGCTTCAATCTCTGTTAATTTTGTCTTTGGTAAATCTTGCGAAGGATCAATATTTGACGCTTCTGTAAATTTTGATTTCGCAGTCACTAAATCCCCATTTGATAATGCTGCTTCCCCATCTGACATCAGCTGATCATATTTCAACTTAGAAGCTTCTGCCGCCTCATTTTCTACAATTTTCGCCTTAATTTCTTGAATTTTGGTCGATATAGCAGGTTCAACTTTAATGGTTTGAGCCTCTTCGAATTTGGCTACAGCATCCTCAAGTTTATTTGAAGCATTTGCTGCTTCCCCTTCAGTTATCAACTTTGCATACTTTTCTTCTTGCAAAGCTAAGTTCTCAGCATCCGCAATCGCCTTATTCACAATGGCTAATTTTTCAATAGCGATTGGGTTTCCACTTTCGATTGAAATAACTTCTTCGAATTTTGATTTTGCAACAGTCCAATCTTTAGCTGTCATTGCGTCAGTACCACCTTGCAGCAGTTCTGCAATTTTAGCCTGAGTATCTGCTGCCTCTTTCGCAGCTTTGATTTTCTCATCACAAAGACCGATTCTACCTTTCACATAAGTAGATGAACTTTCATATGTCAATGCTTCCTCATACTTCGTTTTGGCCTCTTCAAAATTTTCAGCAGTAAACAGCGCGTCAGCAGCAATAACAGCATCATCATACTTCTTCTTGATCGCTTCCTTCTCGGCCAACGCATTCATCTTACCTTCGATTTCAGCAAGTTTATCCTTTGGATATTGCTCACTTGGCTTAAGCTTGCTTGCCTCAGTAAACTTATCTCTTGCCGCTCGAACACTGTTTTGCTTCAAAAAAGCATCTCCTGCTTTAATTGCTGCATCGTAAGCCGCTTGATTCTCTAATTCCTTTTTACGATCCTCCAAGGTCTTAGTTAAAGAAGCGATTTGATCTTTAGGATATTGTTCATCCTTCAACTTCACAGCTTCTTTATACTTAGAAATAGCATTCGCTAAATCGTCTTGATCACGTAAATTATCTCCAGCTTCAATCAAATTATAATACGCTTCATTTGCTTGTTTATCTGCTAACTCAGCACTTTTCTGAGCTTGAATCAACGCATCTAACTCAATAATTTTATCTGCAGGATACTTTTCAGTTGGCTTATAACCTAATGCTTCTTCGTATTTAGCCAAAGCCTGCTCATAACTCTTTGAAGCATAAAACACATCTGCCTCCTTTATAGCTGCATTGTATTTCATTTCTGCTTCCGCCTTATTTTTATCAGCCTCAGCTAAAAGCGTTAGAATTTTGTTTTTAATGTTATTTGCCTCAGTAGAATTTAATCGAGGACTAAGTTTTTGGGTGTTCCAATCGAACGTTGCGACAGGTTGAGTTTTTAAAAATGAAAAATCGGCATTATCACGTTCTTTAAACACATCAATTTCAAAAGGGTCAAAAAATTCACCTCCGGGTGGAATATCTTCTTCGTTTACCTTGGCGAAATCAAAACGCATCATTTTTCCAACAAATCCTGGTTTACTGAATTTAAGTTCAAATGGTTTGGTTTGATCAATATTTGCTGAAATTTTAAATTTACCATTAGAAGCCGTACTTGATGAAGCGATTATTGCGCCGGCTTGAACAATATCAACCTTTACAGTACCTTCTTTCTTTCCTTCATCTATATTAATAAGTGTTCCTCGGAAAACTAAATCCAATTGTTGTCCCCATGAAAACAAGGAAGACAAGAGCACTAAAATTATAATTACGTACTTCATATTATATGATTTAAACGTAGCTCTGTACAACCAGTTACAGATTTGGTTTAAATTTGAATTGTTATTTATACAAATATGGTTAAAATAGTTCAGAAATATGCCTTCAAATACCATGCTAAACAGTGAAAAAGTAAGTTATTGGGAACAAAAAACGTTCTTTCAAAACATTGATTACCTGATAATCGGTGCTGGAATTGTTGGATATAGCACTGCGCTTCATTTGAGAAAATCGAATCCAAAGAGTAAAATCGTTATCATAGAGCGTGGGTATTTACCAAGTGGAGCAAGTTCTAAAAATGCTGGCTTTGCCTGTTTTGGAAGTGCTACGGAGCTTTATTCAGATATACAAACAAGCACAGAAGCGGATGTATGGGAAACCGTAAAATTAAGATGGCAAGGACTAACCTATTTACGTGAATTGATCGGAGACAAAGATTTGAAGCTCCAAATGAATGGTTCATGGGATTTAATTACCCAAAATGAAATTGAACTTTTTAATAAAGTGGAAGCTAGCATCCCATACTTCAATCAACAATTAGCTAAGATCACTGGAGAACCTAACATTTATTCCATTGACGACAAAGTGGCAACCAAATTTGGGTTCGAACAAGTTAAGACAAGTATTTACAACCGATTAGAAGGTCAGGTTGATACTGCATCAATGAATCATTCCTTTTACAAAAAAGTGATTGCCGAAGATATCCATGTTCTATTTGGTATTGAAGCATTAGAAATTCATAAAAGCGATATAATTACAAATCAAGGAAAAATATCCGCCAAACAGATTGCGATTTGTACAAATGGCTTTGGTAAAGCACTTATTCCTACTGAAGATATTTCACCTGCACGAGCACAAGTAATTATAACCAAACCCATCAAAGACCTAAAAATAAAGGGAACATTCCACTATCAAGAAGGTTATTATTATTTCAGAAACATTGATGACCGTATCCTTTTTGGTGGCGGGAGAAACCTAGACATTCAAGGTGAAACTTCCACAGCCATTGAAAATACAACAATGATTACGAAAACGTTAAAGCAATTAATGAAGCAAGTCATCTTACCAAACACACCGTTTGAAATTGATCATCAGTGGGCTGGTATCATGGGGGTTGGAAAATCGAAGAAACCCATTATAAAACAATTAGATTCACATTTATTTTGCGGCGTTCGTCTTGGCGGAATGGGAGTTGCAATCGGAACGCTTGTAGGTAAAGAGCTTTCAGAACTTATGAGTAAATCCTAATTTTTATCCGCTCTTTTTTAACACGACAAGATTATTTTGTCCTTTTCCAAATTAGGGCTTTGACTGCAAGTTGAAATTCTTAAATTTGGGAAAAATTATTCCACATGAAAGACACAGCTTTATCAAATAAACACATTGCTCTAGGTGCCAAAATGGTTCCTTTTGCTGGTTATAATATGCCTGTACAATATGAAGGCGTTAATGTTGAACATCAAACAGTACGTGAAGGCGTAGGTGTTTTCGATGTTTCACACATGGGAGAGTTTTTAATCTCCGGAGCTGGTGCATTGCCATTGATTCAAAAAGTGACTTCAAACGATGCTTCAATTTTAACTATTGGTAGAGCGCAATACAGCTGCATGCCGAACGGTAAAGGTGGAATCGTCGATGATTTAATCATCTATAAAATTAAGGAAGAACAATACTTACTTGTAGTAAACGCTTCAAATATTGAAAAAGATTGGAATTGGATTTCTTCATTCAATACATTTGATGCTGAAATGCGTGATTTGTCTGAGGATTATTCCTTACTTGCAATACAAGGACCTAAAGCTATTGAGGCTATGCAGTCGTTAACTTCAATCGATTTATCAGAAATTAAATATTATCATTTTGAAGTAGCTGATTTCGCTGGAATTGAGAACGTAATTATTTCTGCCACTGGTTACACAGGTTCAGGAGGATTTGAAATTTACTGTAAAAATGATGAAGTGGCTCAAATATGGGACAAGGTATTTGAAGCAGGAGCTGAATGTGGGATTAAGCCAATTGGTTTAGCTGCTCGAGATACATTGAGATTAGAGATGGGATTCTGTCTGTATGGAAACGATATTGATGATACAACTTCTCCATTAGAAGCAGGGTTAGGTTGGATTACAAAACTTTCCAAAGATGATTTTAACGATAAAGCATTTTTAGCTAAACAAAAAGAAGATGGTGTCACTAGAAAATTAGTAGCATTCGAAATGGTTGACCGTGGAATTCCACGTCATGACTACCCTATTCAAGACGCTGAAGGAAACGTAATTGGTAAAGTAACTTCAGGAACAATGTCTCCATCAATGAAAGTTTCAATTGGTTTAGGATATGTTACAAAAGAAATGAGTGCACTGGAAACTGAAATCTTCATTGAAATTAGAAACAAAGGTGTTAAAGCTAAAATTGTAAAACTTCCTTTCTACAAGAAAGGTTAATTTGAAATCTTATATTTTTAAAGCGATTGAAAATTTCAATCGCTTTTTTTTATGTTTCAAAAATCAAACTAATCTATGTCATTTTGGAATTTCTTTCGAAGAAAAAAACAGCATTTGTTCGAGCTAACAGATACGGACCGTTCCATTTTGCTTGACAAAGTAAAATTTTATCTCCAATTGGATGATCAATCGCGTGTAAAGTTCGAGACGCAAGTTGAAAACTTCTTGAACACCACAACTATTACCGGAATTAAAACAACTGTAAGTCAGGAAGATCGAATTTTAATTGGCGCCAGTGCAATCATCCCTATATTTGCTTTTGACGAATGGGAATATAAAAACTTAAACGAAGTACTCGTTTACCCTGAACATTTTGACGAGCACTTTACGATTGGATCGAAATCAAAATACATTTTAGGCATGGTTGGAAATGGATTCATGGAAGGAACAATGATTCTTTCAAAAAAATCACTGCACCATGGTTTCAATAACAAAACAGATAAGTTAAATACTGCGATTCATGAGTTCATTCATCTAATGGACAAGTCAGACGGTAGAATTGATGGGTTAATTCAAGGCTATAACGAAAACATCAATGTAATTCCTTGGATTGAATTAATGAATTTAAAAATAAACGAAATTCAAAAGTCAAAAAGTGACATCCGCGATTATGCTGCTTTAAATTCGGCTGAATTTCTTGCGGTAACCGGAGAATATTTTTTTGAAAGGCCACGACTCTTAAAGAAAAAGCACCCTAAATTGTACGCTTTACTTTCTGAATTTTTCGAGCAAAATCCGGC
>JBFHHS010000162.1:0-6492 GCA_041596895.1 Crocinitomicaceae bacterium
GAAGCAAATTGTACTTCATCCCAATCATAAACCTTAAACGTCCCCTCTTGTGAAAATCCAATTGGACTACACAGCAGAAGCAAAATAACTGCGAATAGCTTCTTCATCCTTTTTTAGTTGATCAGTTAATTCATCTACTGAACTAAACTTTTGTTCATCTCTGAAACGCGACAACAATTGTACCGTTACTTGTTCTCCGTATAAATCACCAATGAAGTCGAATAAATGAACCTCGATGGAAACATGTTTCTCATCAGTAATAGTTGGTCTAGAACCAATATTCATCATTCCTTCATAAATTCTTCCATCATTAAGAAGCACATTTACTGCGTAAACCCCTGTTGCAGGAATCAATTTAATGTCGCTTTCAACATCTAAATTCGCAGTGGGGAATCCGATTTGTCGACCTAAAGCCTCTCCTTCTATTACCTTTCCGTACAATTCAAATGGTTCACCCAAATAACTCTCGGCCAGTGCCATTTCTCCCGATTGAATTGCATTTCGAATCTTTGTTGAACTCACGTTCACCTCATCAATTTCTTGAGCGCCAATTTCAATCACTTCAAAACCGTACGTTTCGCAAACTTCCAACAAAAACTCTAAGCTTCCTTCTCGATTCTTTCCAAATTGATGATCATATCCAATCACAAGTTTCTTCACATGAAGTCTGTTCACTAAATAATCTCGAACAAATTCTATCGCCGTTAATCTCGAAAACTCCTTTGTGAAAGGATGTACAATCACATTGTCCAATCCAATACGTCGAAGTTTGTCAATTTTTTCAACCTGAGTTTGAATCAATTTTAATCCATGCGTATCTGGATACAAAACCATTCTTGGGTGCGGATAAAACGTGAAAAGAACAGATTCTCCACCTATTTTTTCCGCTTCAGCATTTAATTGTTGAATAATTTTTTGATGTCCCAGATGCACTCCATCAAAAGTTCCGATTGTTAAAACCGGATTTTTGATCTCTTCTAATGCTTCAAAGCCTTGAAAAATTTTCATTTAATACGAAAGGATAATTATACTTACAAAGTTAGCTATTAATGCCATTCAATTTGTTACAATCACAAAAAATATAGTTCAACATTTCCCTACATACAAGCCTGTAAACTTTCCTGTATTTCGATTAACGCCTCCGAATCATATTCATACTTCACTACAATTCCCTCAATTATTTTATTGCATTCAGCTTGAGTAGTTGTTTCATCAATATTCGATTTACATTCGCAATACATCGCCACATCTTCTGAAACTGAGCTACTTTCACACCCAATAAAAGTGAAGCATTCCAAAAAACAAAATAATAAAGTCAATCTCCTCATAACATAAACACATTTTTGTTTGCATCAATACCACAAAATAGGTATTTTTGCAGAGTAAAATCGCTTTATTTAAATCAATTCTAAATAAGGCGAACAATTAACAAAAAGGTATTTACATGATAACAGTCACAGACTCAGCGAAAAAGCAAGCCATTCGACTCATGGAAGAAGACGACCGAACGGGTCTATTTATTCGTGTTGGTGTTGAAGGCGGAGGATGCTCAGGATTGATGTATCAGTTAGATTTTGATAATAAGGAATCAGAAAACGATAAAGTTTTCGAAAACAATGATATTAAAATCGTCGTTGACAAGAAGAGTTTTTTGTATTTGGTAGGAACAACGTTGGACTATTCAGGAGGACTGAACGGGAAAGGTTTTGTTTTTGTGAATCCGAATGCAGACCGAACTTGTGGTTGCGGTGAATCATTCTCAATATAAAAATTGGTTATGTCGAATTATACAGAAGATGAATTAGCGCAGGACCTCGAAAACCAAGAGTACAAATTTGGATTTACAACTGATATTGAATCAGATAAAGCTCCAAAGGGGTTAAACGAAGATATTATTCGTTTTATTTCTGCAAAAAAGGAAGAACCAGAGTGGTTGTTAGAACACCGTTTAGAAGCATTTGCTTTATGGAAAACGATGACTGAACCAGATTGGGCACACGTTAAATATACGAAACCAGACTTTCAAGACATTACTTATTACTCTGCTCCAAAACAGACGAAAAAGTATGAAAGTTGGGATGATGTAGATCCTGAAATGAAAGAAACAATGAAAAAATTGGGGATTTCATTGGAGGAACAAAAAAGATTAACAGGAACAAATGTAGCGGTTGATTTTGTAATGGACTCTGTATCTGTGGCAACTTCATTCAAAGCAAAACTGAAAGAATTAGGAATTATTTTTTGTTCATTTTCAGAAGCAGTCCAAGAATACCCTGAATTAGTTAGAAAGTATATGGGGACAGTTGTTCCTACTTCGGATAACTTTTATGCCGCATTGAATTCTGCTGTATTTACAGATGGGTCTTTCTGTTACATTCCTAAAGGCGTTAAATGTCCAATGGAATTGTCTACATACTTTAGAATCAACGAAGGAGGAACGGGACAATTTGAGCGAACGCTTGTTGTTGCTGACGAAGGTTCTTACGTTTCATATTTGGAAGGGTGTACAGCTCCACAGCGTGACGAAAATCAATTGCACGCCGCTGTAGTTGAATTGATCGCAATGGACAATGCCGAAATAAAATATTCAACGGTACAAAACTGGTATCCTGGAGATAAAGAAGGAAAAGGAGGTGTTTTCAATTTCGTTACCAAACGTGGTATTTGTGGAACAAACTCTAAGATTTCTTGGACGCAAGTAGAAACTGGATCGGCTGTTACTTGGAAGTACCCATCCTGTATCTTAAAAGGGGACAACTCAGTTGGAGAATTTTATTCAGTGGCTGTTACGAACAATTACCAGCAAGCTGATACAGGTACGAAAATGATTCACCTTGGAAAAAACACGAAGAGTACAATTATCTCTAAAGGTATTTCTGCAGGAAAATCACATAACTCATACAGAGGATTAGTACAAATACATAAAAATGCTGCTAACGCAAGAAACTTCTCACAATGTGATTCATTGTTGATGACAGATGAATGTGGTGCACATACCTTCCCATATATAGAATGTAAAAACAGCAGTGCTAAAATTGAGCATGAAGCGACAACTTCTAAAATTGGAGAAGATCAAATCTTTTACTGCCTTCAACGTGGTATTAGTGAAGAGAAAGCCATCGGACTAATTGTAAATGGATACTGTAAAGAAGTATTAAACCAATTACCAATGGAATTTGCTGTTGAAGCACAAAAATTACTAACGATTAGCCTTGAAGGTTCAGTAGGATAAAAAGAATCAAGATGATTACAATTAAGAATTTACACGCGAAGATAGAAGACAAGGAAATCCTTAAAGGATTAAACCTTGAGGTTAAAGCAGGAGAAGTACATGCGATAATGGGACCAAATGGTGCTGGAAAAAGTACGTTGGCTTCAGTTTTAGCTGGTAGAGAAGATTACGAAGTAACAGAAGGAACAGTTGATTTAGATGGGGAAGATTTATTAGACCTATCTACTGAGGAAAGAGCTTGGGCAGGATTGTTTTTGGCTTTCCAGTACCCTGTTGAAATACCTGGTGTTTCTAATATCAATTTCCTTAGAACGGCAATCAACGAAACGAGAGAACACAAAGGGCAAGAACCTATTTCTGCGAAAGAATTCATGGCCATGGTTCGTGAAAAATCGGCTTTGGTTGAATTGGATGCAAAACTAGCTTCTCGATCAGTGAATGAAGGTTTTTCAGGAGGTGAAAAGAAAAGAAATGAAATCTTTCAAATGGCAATGCTAAATCCAAAACTTTCGATTTTAGATGAGACTGATTCTGGACTTGATATCGACGCATTACGTATCGTTGCTAACGGTGTAAACAAATTAAAGAGCGACAACAACGCGACAATCGTTATTACGCATTACCAAAGATTATTAGACTATATCGTTCCGGATTTTGTTCACGTGCTATACGATGGGAAAATCGTTAAAACAGGAGGAAAAGAACTTGCTCTTGAATTAGAAGAAAAAGGATACGATTGGATTAAAGAAGAAATCGCTCAATAAGATATTACAGGAATGACTGAGGTTGCAAATAATAACATCAATATAAAATCTGACTTAAACGTTACAACGTTAAAAGTATCAGAAAACGACAAGCAATTGGCTTTGGATGTACTTAATAAGACTCCACTTCCTACAACGCGAGTTGAAGCATGGAAATATACACGGGTTGCAAAGCTTGGTAAGATTGACTTCACAAACAATAAGGCTACTTTAAACGATGTTTCAAGTTATTTAATAGACGACACGAAATGTTCGTTTGTTTTTGTTAATGGACATTTTTCAGAAGCACTTTCAAGTCAAGAGATTCCTTCAGGAGTTTCGATACGCACACTCTCTGCAAATCCTTCAGAGTTAAATAATTCAACAATAAAATTAGAAGGTGAAGTTTTCAACGCATTGAACACAGCATTTTTAAATGATGGAGTACAAATTGATATTGCGGCAAATGCAATCGTTGAAACCCCAATACAAGTCATTCATATTTTGAAAGGTGACAACATTATGTCAAACTTCAAAATGATGATCAATGCTAGCAAATCATCTCAAGCCACAATCACTCAAGGTTTCTTCTGTGAGTCTGGCGAAAATAACTTCTGTAACTCAACATCTGAAATTTCAGTTGGGGAAAATGCTGTTTTGAGAATTGAAAAGATTCAATATGAATCAGAAAAAACATTCCATATCAGTACAGAGCAAGTAAAGCAAGAGAAGAACTCAAACTTTGGAATAAACACGTTCACATTGAATGGTGCTTTAGTTAGAAATAACTTAAATATTGATGTAAACGGACAAAATTGTGAAACGCATTTGAATGGTGCTTATTTATTGAAAAACAAACAGCACGTAGACAATCACACTATTGTTGATCATAAGGTTCCAAATTGCGAATCACATGAATTATACAAAGGTGTGATTGACGACAATTCAACGGCTGTTTTTAACGGTAAAGTATTTGTTCGTCCTGATGCACAAAAAATCAATGCATTTCAATCAAACGGAAACGTATTATTATCTGACAGCGCATCAATAAATTCTAAGCCAGAATTAGAAATATACGCTGATGATGTAAAATGTTCTCACGGATCGACAACAGGTCAATTGGATGAAGAAGCAGTGTTTTATTTACGAGCACGTGGATTATCTGAAAAATCTGCACGTCACTTAATGGTTGCAGCATTTATCGGTGATGTTTTGGACAAAATAACAAATGAGAACGTAAAGACGTTTACTCATAATATTTTGAAAGAACGCTTTGATTGGGACTTCTAATCTTCCGCGTCTAATCCTTCAATAATATCTTTAATCTTAATAGCGATTTCGCTTAATAAGAATGCTTTGTGCTCGTCTTTCGGGTTAGCATCTTCCATGTACCTTCTTAAGTGAAGCTCGCATTCCAACATATTCTCTTCCATGAAAGGACCTTCGAGATTATCAATAATTGTCGCGCATTCAACGGCTTCCATTAATGTTCCTGAAACAGCAATCTCAACGAATTCATCAATATAATCACTGAAATCAACTTTGGTATTCCACACAGTCGAAAGCATCAAAGGACGAATTGGCAAAAATTTAGAGTTTCCAATAACATCCATAACTTCTACAACAGAGCTTGTGTCTTTCAAACTACTCAGGAGTTCAACCACCTCTTCCTCGTTCTTTCTGTTCATTCCAGCAAGAAGTCTTTCTGCCAAGGGAAGTATTACAGATGAATCACCATGAGTTTCAAGCGACTTTATCGATTTCGACACTTTTTTTGGATCATCCGATTTGATATCTTCTAAAATCTGTTTTACTTTCAATTGTTGTTTTGTTGCTGCCATTACTCATATTATTTGCCACAAAAGTACACCATAATATTTATTCTAGCCACAATTAAATATCTTTACAGAAAAGAAAGTAGAAATGAAGTTGAATATTGCTTTTATTGGAATAATCTCATTAATCCTTATGGCTTCTTGTTCTATTGAAACTGCCAAACCTTCAAAAAATAAAGAGTTGGTGATTGCATCTGACTATCTTGAGGCCAAAGACACTATTCTTTTTCAGTCATTCGCGCATAAAAATTCAATACGAATTTCAATCTACAATTTAAGTGCAGATAAAATCATCGGAACGATACGAAACAAAGAAGCAAACTCTGGAATAGACGTCATCATGCTTAAATCTCTATATGATGTTTCAAGACTTGACAAGCGCGACATATTACAAAGTATTGACTTTACAAACAAAATATCCCATTCAGCGATAAAATATTCTTCTTGGAAGTATAATTATGTAGGATTTGGTATAGACCCGTACATCATTGCATTTGATTTAAAAAGTGACAATAAGGTCAGCATGTACAATGACTTAACAAACCATAATTATATTTCAAACTTAGATGACAATCAATACCCACCATTGTTAGCTCCTGTATTCAAAAAGCTGAATAAAGTAAAAGGTAATCAATGGATCAAAGACTTTTTAGATCACTCTGTGGCAAATCCAATTCCGGGA
>JBFHHS010000163.1:0-6451 GCA_041596895.1 Crocinitomicaceae bacterium
CATCTTTGAAGTTAATTTAACTAACAAGACTCAAAATGTTTATAACATCAAACTAAAGGTTGATAATCCTAAAGCCGAAATTGAATTAGCTGTTGAAGATTTAGTTTTAGAAGCTGAAGCAGAGCTAAAAGAACGTTTCATTCTTAAACTTCCTTTAAACGAAGTAGCCAGCGGTAAGGAAGTAATTTCTGTCATAGTGATGGCAAACGGAGAGGAAATACAACGTGTTAAGACCAAGTTTATCGGTCCAATGTTATAATCTTTTTGATATGAAAATGAATTGGGGGAAAGGAATTGCGATTGCATTGGTACTATTTATTGGGTTCATTCTTTATCTAGCCATTAATCTTATGATGCACTCAGCGGACTTAGAATCGGCAGATTATTACAATAAAGAAATTGAATATGAATCAGAAATTGTTTCGATTAATAATGCAAACGCTTTAAAAGAAAAACCTGTTGTTAGCATTACAGAAACACATGTTTTAATTCAATTCCCTTCAGATATTAAATTTGAAAAAAGTGAATTGATGCTGAATAGACCAAATAATAAAGATCAAGATTTGTTATATAAAATTCAGGATACCAAAACCTTTACAATTGATAAATCAACTTTAAATAAAGGGGTTTATAATTATCGCCTAACTTATGTTGTTGATGGAAAGAATTGTATTCAAAAAGAACAGATTTATATCTAAATGATATGGGAACTTTTATTCTTACAGGGCTTATTTTAGGGTTGACTTCGAACTTCCACTGTATTGGAATGTGCGGACCAATCGCGATGGCCGTTCCTGTAAATCGTTCTAGTAATCTCAAAATTCTTTCTGGTACACTTCAATATAATGGCGGTCGCATAATCACTTACACCATTCTTGGAGCTATTGTTGGTTCAATTGGATTGACTATTAATACAATGGGAGTTTTGCAATGGTTATCAATCATTGCAGGAATTGGATTAATTCTATACGCCTGGAGAAAATACTTTTCTAATTTATTTTCTGGAAAATTGCCAACATTTGGTATTCAATCCTTCCTTAATAAAGGACTTGGAAAAGTTATCAAATCGAACTCTCCGTTCAAACTCGTTCTTCTAGGTGGTTTGAATGGCCTACTTCCATGCGGAATGGTATTCGCTGCACTTTTAAATGCAATTCTTACCGGAGAAATTTTAGGTAGTGCACTTGCAATGGCGGCTTTTGGAATTGGAACGCTACCTGCTATGATGGCAGTCACTTTTATGGCAAACAAGATTAATTCAAATGTGCGCCAAAAAATGAATAAAGCTGTTCCCTATTTACTTACAATAGTTGGAATACTGGTAGTTCTGCGTGGAATGAATTTGAATATCCCTTTCATTAGTCCTAATACCACAGTTGTGGAGCAAGTCGATATGGAGACTGGCGAAACAGAAACTCAAGTAGAAATGAGTTGCTGCCATAAACCAGAATAATAAATAAGTTAACATTTCTTTACGTTTCTTTTTTGAACCAATGTGTTCTACTGTTGTACAGACTAAAAATCAACAACATGAGAAACACACTTTTAATTGCAGCAATTTGCTTTTTATCCATTGGATGTAATCAAGCACAAGTAAACGTTAACGTTCCTACTCCCCCTCCAGAATCTTCCCAAAAAGTTCAAGTGGCCATTTTATTTGACACATCAAATAGCATGGATGGATTAATTGATCAAGCTAAATCGAGAATTTGGAGCATTGTAAATGAGGTTAGTACCCTCACTTATAACGGTGAAACTCCTCAAATAGAAATTGGCTTGTATCACTACGGAAATGATAATCTGTCAATGACAAAGAACTACATTGAACAGGTTGTTCCACTAACAAGTGATCTAGACTTAATTTCAGAAAAACTATTTGGTCTGAGAACAAACGGTGGTAGTGAATATTGCGGTGCAGTTATCGGACAATCATTAGATGAGTTAAATTGGTCTGATGACCCAACAGACTTAAAAATGATATACATTGCGGGAAATGAAGCCTTTGACCAAGGTCCGGTTAGCTTTAAAGAAGCATGTAAACGCGCATCTAAACAAGGTATTTTCATAAACACTATTTACTGTGGAAATTATGAAACTGGCGTGAAAGAATTCTGGAAAGAAGGAGCAACTTGTAGTGGTGGCGATTATTTCAACATTGATTCAGATCGCGCTATTGTTCATTACGACACACCATATGATGATCAAATTAACAGCTATAACGACTCATTGAATAGCACTTATTATGGTTACGGAAGCATCGGGAAGAGAAAAAAAACTCAACAAGTCATGCAAGATGGTAATGCCGAAATGGAATCTGTTGCCGTTAAAACAGAACGATCAATTGTAAAGTCAAAAGGAAAAGTATACAAGAATTCGACTTGGGACGTAGTTGATGCAACGGAAGAAGGAAACATTGATGTTAAAGAGTTATCAGAAGAAGAGCTTCCAGAGGAATTCAAAGGAAAAACAGATGCTGAAAAGGATGCCATGGTTTTGAAAGCAAAAAAAGATAGAGAACGCTATCAAAAAACAATTGGTGAATTGGCAACGAAGCGCGAAGCATACATCGCGGAAGAGAAAAAGAAAAAAGCCAATGATGAAGACGTTGACGACTTCGGAACTTCAGTAAATGAAAGTATTATGAAGAAAGCCAAAATAAATGGCTTTGAAAAAGAAGCTACTAAAAAATAGCAACAAAAGTTAGTTTCTAGTTTAAAAGTCCGCCTTGTGCGGACTTTTTTTTGTTACTTTAAATCGAAATGCAAGAATTCAAATCAAACATCTATTTTCTTAAAAAACTGAAACTACATCATATTGTCGTATCAGAGGAAACGCTTGACTCTTTCGTTAATGAAAAAACAAAATCCAAGTTTAATCAACGCTTTATTATTACTTTAAACAATACCATTACTTGGCAAGCAGGATCGACATCGCTTGGTGATAAAACCGCATATATCACCATATCTAAAGCGCGAATGAAAGCATTAAATGTAGCTCTTAATGACGAAGTAAACGTACGTCTTGAACTAGATTCATCAAAGTACGGATTTAAGGTTCCAGAAGAATTTACCGCTGTTTTAGAACAAGACGACATGGCGAAAACCTTATTTGAAGGTCTCTCCATGGGGAAACAACGCGCGATTATTTATATCGTGATCCAACTTAAATCTAGTGATAAACGCATCGACAAAACTCTCTTCCTTATGGAAAATTTAAAACGAGCACCAGCTGGAAAAGCAACCATGCGACATGTTTTAGGCAAAGATTTAGATTAATTTTAGTTTCGAATACTGTATATTTGCCGTCAATTAATTCAGTTATGGCAGTATATTTAGATAACGCAGCAACTACACCTATCGCACCTGAAGTTGTGGAAGCAATGATACCAGTTTTAAGAGATGGCTTTGGTAACCCGTCTTCTACACATTCATTTGGTAGAAAGGCAAAAGCATTAATTGAAACTTCACGTCGTTCTATTGCTAAACATCTTAACTGCCAACCTGCCGAAATTATTTTTACTTCTGGAGGTACAGAGGCTGATAACATGGCCATTAACTCTTCCGTTCATAAAATGGGAGTTACCCACATTATTACGTCAGCATTAGAACATCATGCAGTTGGTCATACAGCAGAAAATATTAAGAACATTGATGGGGTCAAATTATCCTATGTTAAGGTTGACTCCAATGGAAATGTTGATTTAACTGACCTAGAACGTTTACTACAAGAAGATGGGAAGGCCTTGGTTTCATTAATGCATGCAAATAACGAAATCGCTACGTTGCTACCAATTAAAGAGGTTAGTGTTTTATGTCGACGTTACGGAGCTTTATTCCACTCAGATACAGTTCAAACAATGGCACACTATGCATTTGACCTTGCTGAATTAGACATTGACTTTATAACTTGTGCAGCACATAAATTTCACGGACCAAAAGGCTCTGGTTTTTTATATGTGAACAAAAAAGTGGCCTTAGAATCTTTAATACATGGGGGAGCACAAGAACGTGGACTTCGTGGGGGAACAGAAAATGTTGCCGGAATTGTAGGATTAGCTAAAGCAATGGACTTAGCTTATGAAGATGTCGAAGGACATCAAAAACACGTTCAAGGATTAAAAACGCATATGATTAATGAATTGAAATCATTTTTCGATGACGTAGATTTCCATGGAGAAATTTCACCGGAAAAATCACTGTACACTGTATTAAACGTGTGTTTCCCAAAAACAGATAAGGCAAGCATGTTATTATTTACGCTCGACCTTAAAGGAATTGCCGTTTCGGGTGGATCAGCTTGTTCTTCTGGTGCTTCTGTCGGATCGCATGTATTAACTG
Source organism: Crocinitomicaceae bacterium (assembly GCA_041596895.1). Classification (GTDB taxonomy): domain Bacteria; phylum Bacteroidota; class Bacteroidia; order Flavobacteriales_D; family Crocinitomicaceae; genus UBA4466. The sequence continues at coordinate 4,338 of JBFHHS010000163.1, forward strand.
GAATAGGGGCTGACATGACACGTCCGAATGCACGGTTTTCTTTTTCGCGTTACACAACAAAAGAAGAAATTGACTTTGCATTAGAGCAAGTTAAGACGGTTTTCGAAAAAACGTTGGTTTAATTTTGTATTTTGCTCTGAATGGCAAAACCCGAAATATTAATTCTTAGTTCTTGGTATCCAACAAAAGATCAACCTTTCTTAGGAAACTTTGTAGTACGCAATGCACAACTTCTTCAACAGAGGTATAACGTTACTGTAATAAATACAATTCCTTCAGCTACCACTTCTACCCTCACAGTCCAAGAAAACAAAACCAACGGATATCGTGAAATACTAGTGACTCATCCCAGAGGGAAAAATGCGTACAGTAAAAAACGATGGCAAAAGAAAGCCTTGAAACGCGCATTCCTCAAGACCAATCATTTCGATCTAATTCTTGGGCATGTCCTACTTCCAAAAGCCTTACAATTTGTCATTGCTAAAAAACACTTTGATTGCCCGTTAATTTTGGTTGAACATGGTTCCTATTACCGCGAAGAGAAACTTTCGAATTGGTCTCGCCTTCAAAAATATATATTACAATATTCACGTAAATATTTTGATGAAGTCATTGCAGTCTCTGACTACCTCAAAAAAGATATTCAATCTAGTTTTCCTTCGCACCATATTCGCGTAATTGGAAATCATATAGATACAAATGCTTTTGATTTAAACGATTCAAATGCAAAAGAAACAACCGAGTTCCTTCATATCTCAACTTTAGACCCTGCAACTAAGAACCCGCAAGGAATAATTGATGCTTGTTCCATTTTGGATAAAAAAGATGAAAAATTCCATCTTACAATTATTTGTGATGAAGATTATTCTGAATGGCAAGCAGAAGTCCATGACAAAGGTTTAAATAAACACATCAGCTTTAAAGGTCCTTTAAGTTGGCACGACTTAGTCCCTTATTATCAAAAGGCAAATGCATTCATTTTAAACTCAATTTATGAATCATTTTCAATTGTAGTTGCGGAATCTTGGGCAACAGGAACCCCAGTTATTTCAACATCAGTTGGAATTGCCAGTGAAATTGATCCTGCATATGGAATTCAAATCGAAAAAAACAATCCTGAATCATTGGCTGATGCAATGCACACAATGATTCTTAAGAAAAACAACTATTCCCCAAAGCAACTCCGTGATCGTGCGATGCTCTTCAGTGAAGAATTCATCTTGAATCTTTGGACGAAAACAATTGAAACACATGTTAAGTAAACAAATTGCATTTGACGCAGTTCAAAAAGAACTCAATAATCGCACAACTCGAATTCAAGCAGCATTTGATGATTTGAAAAATGCATTGAACTCAGAATCGAAAAGTACTGCAGGTGATAAACACGAAACAGGACGTGCGATGGCCCAGTTAGAACAGGAAAAACTGTCGAACCAATTGATTCAAATTGTAAACTTGAAAGAAGCATTGAGCAAAGTCAATCCAAATGAAGATCATAAACGCATTCAATTTGGAAGTTTGGTAAACACAAGTAACGGAATGTTTTTCTTCTCTGTGGGACTCGGTAAATTGGATATCAATGGATATGATGTTTTCTGTATCACTGCCACAACTCCACTTGGACAATTACTTATTGGAAAACGCAAAGGTGATAGTATTAAAATGAATGGCAGAGCAATGAAAATTTTGGATATATTGTAGGAAAATAAGCGTTGGTTTTAAACGCAACTTTATAACTTTAGACCTAAACCATTTTAAATTGTTTAAAAACAGGCATTCCTTCTTTCTATCGCTAGTACTAGGCATCCTTGTAATTTCAGTGTCATCGTGTTCTGAAGTTTCTGAAGCAAATCTCAATTATTCTTTTGAGGCCTCAATAAACCCATCGCATTCAATCGAGGATTTTGATGAGGTTGATTTTAAACCATTTAACGACTTAAACTTAGCCTTTTTTAAAGGTGATCTCTGGTTAAAACTGGAAATAACCAATATTGATCGCCCGGAAGTCTATATGGTAATCAATAATGACCTCATTAATAGAAACTACGCTTTCTATAAGCTGGACAGTATTACCAATCAATTTAATGCTGTATCTATAATTAAAGATAAGACCA
>JBFHHS010000164.1:0-6373 GCA_041596895.1 Crocinitomicaceae bacterium
CCTTTAAATCATCGCTGATTTTCCGCATCAAACCATACACAAAACGGTTAGTAACAATGTCTTATTAGAATTAAAAAAAAGAACACATGAAACGTCAAGCATTTCTACTTTTCGCAATTTTCACCTTCATATTAACGTCCAATGTAAATGCCGGAAGGATTGAAATTGAACACATCACTTTTGACCTTGAAAAGAATACCAGCGACAACTTGAATTTGGCGTGGAGAAATAAGACGAACATTTAACTTTAAATTGAATTAAATGAAAACCCTCTCCACCTCCATCACATTTATCTGGAAATTCATTTTCCCTACAATTTGGCTAGCCGGATTTGGAGCGGGCGCAATAGGTGTTATTGCAAGATCTGGCACTGATGGTTTTCCTATGTTGATCGGATGGGTTTTCGGTTTCGTCGTGATGTATTTCATTTGTTTTCCTGCAAAACGTGTGATGATTGATAACAATTACATTTACATCAACAATTTTAGAAAGACCATACGCGTGCCCTTGGATCAAATTAAGAAGGTATCCGAAAACATCATGATTTCGCCACGGCCCATCTTTATCGAATTCAAAAATGAAACAGAATTTGGCAAGAAGATCATGTTTATTGGCTACAACAAAATGTTCTTGACATTTGCATCGCACCCCGCGATAAAAGAAATAAACTTCAGCATACAGAATTACAACGAGCGCAAATCTGAAACAAAAGAAGACACTACTAAAAAGCCCTCTTGAAAAATCAAGAGGGCTTTACAATTTCAAGCTACTTTATTCTAATAATACGTATTCGTTTCAAGGTAGTTTGTAACGTAATCAGCTACACCATCTTCCAAAGAATGGAACCCTTTATCGAATCCAGACTCCACTAATTTAGACATGTCTGCTTCGGTATAATACTGGTATTTATCTCTAATGTCTGCAGGAGTGTCGATGAAGGAGATAGACTCTTCCTTCCCCATTGCTTTGAATGTGTTTTTCACCAAATCTAAGAACGTTCTAGCTGTACCAGACCCCAAGTTATAGATTCCTGAAGTTGGAGGTGTATCCATCAAGTAAAGGCAAACCTCCACTACATCTTTCACATAAACGAAGTCTCTTAACTGCTCCCCGTCTTTATACTCTGGATTATGAGATCTAAACAATTTCATAGCTCCTGTTTCACCAATTTGCTTGTGCGCATGAAAAATCACGGAAGCCATTCTTCCTTTATGAAATTCATTTGGTCCGTAAACATTGAAGAACTTCAATCCTGCCCAGAATGGAGGAAATTCAGTTTGTTTTAACACCCATTTATCGAAATCATTCTTAGAATCTCCATAAGGATTCAACGGCTTTAATTTCTCAATGACAGCATGATCGTCTTTGTATCCGAATTCACCTAAACCATAAGTTGCAGCGGAAGAAGCATAAACCAAAGGAATATTGAACTTCACACAAGCCTTCCAAACGTCTTTCGAAAAGTTGACATTCAATTCATCGAAGATTGAAACATCAAATTCCGTTGTATCTGTTCTGGCACCGATATGATAGATAAAATCTACTTCTTCGCCAAAATCAGCTAACCATTGGATAAAATCTTTTCTTCCAACTTTCGCCTTGATTGTTTTCCCCTCTAAGTTTCCGTCTTTTTCAGTTTTTGAAAAATCATCCACTACTACAATATCCTCGTACCCCGATTTATTCAAACGGCTCACGAGACAGCTTCCGATAAATCCAGCTGCTCCTGTTACTACAATCATTTTAAGATGTTTTATTTAGAATAATCCGTTAATCTCGGCATCGATAGCATTGATAATCTGCCCTAGATCTTCTTGACTCTCCGGGAAGTTGTTATTATCAACATCAATAACCAATAACTTTCCTTTGTCGTATGTAGAAATCCATGCTTCATAACGCTCATTCAAACGTTTCAAGTAATCCAAACGGATACTTTCTTCATAATCTCTACCTCTTTGTTGAATTTGATTTACCAAGGTTGGTACACTTGCTCTTAAATAGATCAATAAATCTGGAGAAGAAACAAACGAATCCATCAAGTTGAAAAGTGAAAAGTAATTTTCAAAATCACGTGTTGTCATTAACCCCATTGAATGAAGGTTAGGTGCAAAAATAAATGCATCCTCATAAATCGTTCTATCCTGAATAACCGTTTTCTCGGTTTTTTGAATTTCTTGAATTTGAGTAAATCGACTATTTAGATAATAAATTTGAAGATTGAACGACCAACGTTGCATGTCTTCATAAAAGTCATTCAAATATGGATTTTGTTCTACGTCTTCGAAATGTGTTTCCCAGCCAAAATGTTTCGCTAACATTCTCGTTAACGTTGTTTTACCTGAACCTATATTACCTGCTATTGCGATATGCATTTTACTCGTGTTTTTGGACTGACTAAATTACAAACTTTGCGTCAAGAATCAAGAATTATTCGGAGAATTGAAGTTCATATTTATGAACATTTCCATTTGACCTCAAATAGAAAAATTGATTTCTATAATTCACTTCAGAAACACCATCAACAGGGAGGTTAACACTAAATTGCTCACCTGTTTTTAACGACCTTACAAAGAGGGTTTTATCCGATACTGTGAATAACGTCTCTTCATATGCATCCAATTGTTGAATACTTTCTGCAGGGATAAATTCGATCAATGTGGCATAAAGGTCGAAAACATAAACACCTTTCGATTGGTCTAAAACAAATAAGCGGTTATATCGTTCTCGAATTTGTGTGATGTGTTCTAAATCGAGTACACCTTTTAGATTTCGCACCTCCTGACTTTGGCGTAAATTATCCAGCGACAATAAATGCAAGGTTGAATTTAGATTATCAAGCACCCAAACTTTATTTGGTTGACTAGATCCACAAACCAATTCCGCACTCACCAACCCCTCACGGGTTAAGTCCACACAATCATTCATTGAAGAAAGTGTATTATCGAAATAGCAAAGCGTTTGTTGTTCTTCCGAAAAGTGAATCAATTTCATTGTATTCACTGGAATTATATGAGTTGTATTTCCGAGTGATTTGATACTTTGTGAAAAACGAAGCGTCCCAGAAGAATCGTATTTATGCACCATTCCACCATCTGAAATATACATATTTTCTAGTAAGTCAACGGTCCAAACTTCCCCCTCAGCAACCTTATAAGTTCTTACTTCTTTCCAAGAATACGACAATGAATCCTGAGCGTATGCAACGCTTAAAAACAATGTAAAAACCAGGAAAATCGTTTGTCTAATCATCTCTTTTAGTGCTGACCTTCTGCAATTTGCAAAATTTGTTCCAGAATAACACGGTCATTTGCTAATCGAGGTACTTTATTTTGTCCACCCAATTTATTGATTGACTTCAACCAAGCATCAAATGTCCCCGCAGGAACTTGATTAATAACGGGTTTTTCCAGTACCATATTGTGATAACGTTTGGCATCATAATCAGAATTTAGTCCACGTAAACTTTCATCCAAAATAGAATTAAAACGTTCAATTTCTTCAGGCGATTTTACAAATTCGATTACCCATTCATGCGCACCTCGATTTCCACCATCCATAAACACGGGACAAACAGAATACTCTTTGATTTGGGCACCTGTACGTTGACACGCTTCGGCAACAGCCCTTTCGGTATTCTCCACAATCACTTCCTCTCCAAAACTATTGATGAAACTTTTTGTTCTTCCAGTAATCTTGAAACGGTATGGCGTTTTACTTGTAAAACGAATGGTATCTCCCATGATATACCTCCAAAGTCCACCATTTGTTGAAATAACAATTGCATAATTCTCGTCTAATTCTACATCTTCAATTGAAACCACATGTTTAGAATCAACCCCATTAAAATGCGACATGGGTATAAATTCGAAGAACACACCATAATCCAGCATCAACAACATTTCATCGGAATTGACTTGATCTTGAATACCAAAGAATCCTTCAGATGCATTGTAAGTCTCCACATAATTCATATTGGGATCCGGAATCAAGCGTTTAAATTGTTCCCGATAAGGTTCAAAGCTTACTCCACCGTGCATAAACAGTTCCAGGTTGGGCCAGACTTCTTTCAAATTTGACTTTCCAGAGATTTCCAGTACTTTATTCGCCAACACCATCGTCCAACTAGGCACACCTGCAATAATATACACATCTTGCTTGATGGTTGATTTCGCCATTCGCTCAATCTTCTTTTGCCACTCGCTCATTAGTGCTATTTCTCTAGAAGGCGTTCTGCGAATTTCGGCCCACCAAGGCAAGTTCTTTACAATGATTGCGGATAAATCGCCAAAATACGAATCGGCAGAAAGGTGATTAATTTGGGCACTTCCTCCGATAATGAGGTGTTTTCCATTGTATAGTTTACGATTAGGGTGATTGTTATAATACATCGCAAGCAAATCCTTTCCCCCTTTATAATGGCAATCTTCCAAAGACTCTTTGGTAACAGGAATGAGTTTACTTTTTGCATTTGTAGTTCCAGAAGATTTTGCGAACCACTTTGTATCTGTAGGCCATAGAATAGCCTGTTCTCCGTTCATTGCACGGTCTATCCAAGGTTGAATGTTTTCGTAAAACTGAAGTGGAACCTTTTGAAAATCTTCGTAGGATTCAATTTTGTCAAAACCGTACAATTTCCCAAACTCTGTTTGAGCACCTTTTTGAATTAAACTTTCAAACACCTCCTTTTGAACCTCATGTGGATATTTACGAAAAAGATCGATTTGGTGAATCCGCTTTTTCATCATCCAGGCAAAAATAGAATTGAAAGGCATTCAAGAATGGAGTTAAATGAGAATAAAAAAAAATCCTGACTATCAAAAGACAGACAGGATAGTAACTTTATCTAAGCAGGATTATTGCTTATCCGAACATAATAATAGAAACTACAATTGAAATCAAAATGATTGTTACAATTGTTCCTAATGCTACTGTTGATTTTTCAAAATAATTGTCAGCCATGATGTTTTGTTTTTATCAAAATTAAACATTTTAAAAAAATTAGACGTTTAATTCTATATTAAAATTTGCTATTCAATTGTATTTCCCCTCCTTTTAGAACTTTCTCACTATTAAAATCAAATAATCAGAAGTCTCTTTTTTCTTATTTGGAAATAGAAACAACCCACTTCTTGCCTTTAATAATTGAGTATTGCTTGATTAAATCAGCATATTCTTGCACCTCTAATTCTCCATCAACAAATCGTTTGTTAATCTCAATAGAAAAGTTCAACTTCAACATATTAGGACTCATTTGGATCAATTTAGAATTAACAGCTCCAATTGAATTCTCAAAACTCAGTTCATTAACATCTTCCGCTAACTGAATAGGTGAAGCACTTTTAATAAATACTGAAACTCTATTTTCTTTTAAATAAGGAAGCACTAGATAATCTCCAAATTCTTCAGAGGATTCTTCCGCTTCATATACTCCTTTTGGCAATACCCTTTCAGATTCAAACCAGTAAAGTGAATCATCAATCTGCTTTAGATAAACTTCACTCAAATCTTCCTGTAAAAACTCGATTTCATACGGATAAAAGGAATCTTCTCTATTGGGTTTCAGCTCAGCAGAATCCGCAATCACGTTCAAATCTTCTAGCCAATCCATTCCATCCTTAGATCTTGTTAGAAATGAATACTGTCCTTTAAAAACGTCCTTTCTTTTCATTTTTGAAACAAGTGAATCACCTAATTCAATCTCCAATAACAAGTTAGCGTAATGCGTATTTGATTTTTTACCCCCTTGTGGCAAAGCGATGCTAGACTGCGAATCTAAAAAGTCCTTAGCTCCATAAAGCGCAATCGATTGATTCCCTTCAAGGAAGAACGGAATTTCATCAAAATAAAAGAAGTTTCCTTCTCCACCCGGAGGAAAGATATAGTGAATATTGTCGCTTTCATCCGACGCTATTAAAAAGAAATGATCCAATTGTTCAATAGAAACAAACCCCAATTCGAATTTACCATCCCATAGACTCTTTGAATAACAACGCTCAAATTTAATATCGTTCTCAGTCATAAATTTGATAACTATTCGAATATAGTGTGTTCGATCAATCTGTTTTTCCTTAAACGCCTTAATGCTCGTGCTTGTTATCGTTGAATTTGCTTCTTCATCCCAATTAAAACCCTTTGCTAAATAATCCATTAATTTCTTCAAATTAAGCATCTTATCATCCTCGGCATTGATCACCCCTTCTTCAACTAGATTTTTAGTTATATAGTCTTTTGGACCAAAATCGTTCGGGTAATCCCTCACATTTTCAGCGTAAATCATATCGTAATCCAATGTTTCACCTCGTCTCCACAACAAATAAACGCAATGTGGAGCTGTAGGACTCAAAGCATTCAAAGAACCATACTTTTGAACTCC
>JBFHHS010000165.1:0-6364 GCA_041596895.1 Crocinitomicaceae bacterium
CCCATTAAAAAAGAGGCTTGAATAACTAGTCGAAAAAACAGGGTCTCCAATAATTGAAGTCTGAGAGGCTGCCAAGTCATTGACAACGTTATCGGCACCTAAACTTAACCCAAAAGAAAACGAACGAACATTGTCTAAATGAGCTCGGTAAGCATATTGCGCTGAAAAAGATGTCGTATTGTGGACTCCAATACGGTCATGGTAAATGTTTAAACCGACGGCATGATCCTCATTAATTTCATATTGACCGTTAAACGCAATGGTAGTTGGAGCACCTTCAACTCCTAACCATTGATTTCTGAAAATCATATCCGCCATGATTAGACCATCATGAGCAATTGCTGCAGGATTATTTACACCTTGTGCAAAATTAATTTGAGCAAATCGTGTAGTGTTTTGACCAAAGCTAATGCTAGATAAAACAAGACTTAAAATTAGGCTAATTCGCTTCATGATTAACGTTTAAGAGTAATAAAACCATCGAATTGAACTCCTTCAACATCTATACGGTAAAAATAAGTTCCTTCCGGTAAATCATCGTTGCCCATGCAAAACGTTGATTCACAAGTCCCTGTCCAATCATTGAGGTAAGTGTCTTGATCTAAAACAACTTCGCCCCATCGATTCCAAATGAGTATACTGCCATTTAAATCGTTTAATTCTGGAATAACAAAAACGTCATTCATGTAATCTAAATTTGGCGAGAATCCATTTGGGATTGTGAGATCAACGACAATGATTACAACGTTGCGAGATAATACGCAGCCGCTTGGATGCGTAGCTTCTAAATATAAGGTCTGAGATTCCGTTCCGGAAAACACAATAGTCTGAGATGTAGAATCGTCTATCTGAGAAGCTGGCGACCAAGCATATGAACTAAATCCCTCTGGTCCAGTAAACACTTCAGTCTGATTTACACCAAGGTAAACCGTATCGGGTAATTCGAAATCAATCGCTTCTGAAGCACTTACAGCAGTTGTTAATAATTGCGAACAAGAACCACTTGTTATTGTTACACTGTATGTTGTGTTTGAAGATGGATTAACCACAATCGAAGAACCGGTTTCACCCGTTGACCACAAGTAGCTTGTACCACCAGAGGCAGTTAACAAGGAAGTCGAACCTTCGCACCCAGCAACAGATGTGTTATTTAAAGAAAAATTTGGTTCTGTTAATGTAATTACTTCATTTGAAGAACACCCATTATTGTCAACAACCGTCACAGAATATGCGCCGGCGCTAGATACAAAATAAGTTGCTCCAGTATTTGCCCCCCCCCAATCATAACTGACATAAGTCGGAGTTGTACTTAATGTTGTGCCAACACCCGGACAAATTGGATTTCCTTCAGAAGAAATAATTGTTGGGGTCGGTGCTGGGTTAATCGTAACTGTGATGGTGTCACTTGAAACACATCCAACTCCATCAACAGCGGCTAATATATAGTCTCCTGAGAACTGAGGTGTTATTGTTTGTCCAGTTAAAGTTTCTGGCCCCGTCCAACCATAAGAGGCAAAGCCAGCAGAACCGGAAATTGTAGTCAAGTTACCTTCACACATCGCGATGTTTGCTCCCTCAATAATAGTAACGTCGACTGCGCATTGAGTTTGGGCATTGAAACTCAATGATATCAGTAAAAAAGCAGTTGTTAAACAAAATGTAATTCTTCCCATTTAATAAATAAAAAACAAAAATAAGCTTAGCTACAATGAATTCAAATAATTTCAAGGGAAGTTCTTAACAACTCTTGGTATCATATCAACGATTTAGATTATTCAACGTAGCTTAATTTCAACATGTTTGAATTACCATGAGCTTCAATCGGCATCGACGCAATGTTGATAACCAAATCTCCCACATTTAAAATGCCGTCTTTTTTCAATAAATATTTAATATCTGCAATTGTATGATCGGTACTAACAGTTTTGTCGTAATAAAAACCACGAACTCCCCAGATCAAGCTTAATTGAGTAAGGATTTTCTTGTTACTTGTGAATACAAATATTTCGGCATTGGGTCTTTGTGAAGCTATTTTATAGGCTGTATATCCAGAAAAAGACATGGTTAAAATCGCTTCAGCATCAACTCTTCTCGAGAGTCTGCATGCATTAAAACAGATTGAGTCAGTAATAAATCGCGATTGATTCTTTTCTGGTAGTTCTTCTTTATTATAGATGCCATCAAATGTTTCCATTTCAAGTACAATATTATTCATTGTACGAATCACTTCAACTGGATATTTACCTACAGATGTTTCACCTGATAACATCACTGCATCAGCACCATCTAATACGGCGTTTGCAACATCGTTTACCTCTGCTCTAGTTGGAGAAGAGTTTACAATCATGCTTTCCATCATTTGAGTAGCCACAATAATTGGTTTGGCATGAAGGATACACTTATTAATCAACATTTTCTGAATTAATGGTACATTTTGATAAGGGATTTCAACACCCAAATCTCCACGAGCAACCATTAAACCGTCACTTTCAAGAATGATCTCATCAATATCTTCAATAGCCTCTGGTTTTTCAATCTTCGCAATTACCTTAGCTTTTCCTGAGTTTACAGAAATAAGGTGCTTCAATTCAATAATATCTCTAGCTGAACGAACAAATGACAATCCAATCCAATCCACATTTTTTTCTAAAGCGAATTCGAGGTCTGTAAGGTCTTTCTCAGTAAGACATGGCATTGAAATTTTAGTGTTTGGAAGATTTACCCCCTTGTGAGAAGATAGATTTCCACCATAAATCACTTTTGCTGTAATTAAATCCGTTCCATTCGACTCAAGAATTTCTAATGAAAGCTTACCATCATCCAATAAGATTCGTTCTCCTTTTTTAACATCTTGAGGTAATTGTGAGTAGTTGATTGAAAATGAGTCGCCTTCTCCAAGTTGCTCTTTGGTATAGATTTTTACTGTAGACCCTTCAACAAGCTCCATGCTATTGTCCTTGATTTTACCAGTCCTAATTTTGGGGCCTTGTAAATCAGCTAAAATGGCAACGTTAAAACCTGTTTCATCATTCAGTTCGCGAATAATTTCTATGGTTTTAGCATGATCATCATGACTACCATGTGAGAAGTTAAGTCGGCATACATTGACACCTTCGTAAAACATCTGTCTTAATACTTCTTTGTCGCTGGACGCTGGGCCCATTGTAGCAACTATCTTTGTTTTTTTCATTCTAATTAAATACTAAATTTTCCGTGGATGCTATTTCTTCAGCAAAGAATACATAAGCTCCAAGTATACTATTTACCGTTTTTAATTCTTTAATAAGGTTGTCAACTTCAATTACGTTATTGTTACATAAAAATAAGAAGTAATCTATACTTGGTTTTTCAGGGATTAAATATTGTCCTTTGACTTTATTTTTAATCATATAATATTCCAAGCGATTTTCATCATCAACAAATTCATACATTGAATGTCTTGATGTGACTTCACCCTTTTTATTCGTAACCTCATATTCAGCATCACATTTCGTTAAATGCAAACCTGTTTTTGTATTAACTCCCCATGCCAATCGGTAATCGCTATGATGAGAACAAATTCCAATCATATCGAATTCTTCTTCGGGTTCAAGAGCAAGAATATGTTTTTTACGTTTTGCCATGTAAACTAACCAATACGGTAATGCGAATTTAGTGTTTTTAGCCCGAAGGATTTTTTACTTAAACATGAACCTATCGATATTTAACAATTTAATAGCATTGAGACTTCATTTATTCTGGTTAAAAGGTCATGATTAGAAATTTTTTTAACAAAAAGTTAACATAAATGTGACGTGTAAGATGTTGATAAACAGTCGGATGCGAATTTGGCATAGGGTTTGAATTTATTGTGGAGAAAACATATAAATTTTTTAATTATGATCGCAAAGAAAAATTCGAGGTTCGACCTCGAGCGGAAGAGAATTGTCCTATTTCAAATAGGATTATTGACAGCTGGTTCCTTTACTTTAGCTGCATTCAATTACACTTCAACTGTAAAGTTTGAAGAGGAAAAAAAGGCTGTTTCATATGTTCCTGTAACATTTGACGTAGACCTGCAGCCAAAGGAGCCGAAGAAAACGGATGTTGTGGTAAAGCAACAGAAACAAGACAATCAACAACAATCGACAACTGTTAAAGCTTCTGCCGCTGTTACGCAGGATGTTAAAGCTTCAGCTAACAAGTCAAAAGTTGTTAAACCAAGTTTAGGTTTGCCAGCAGTCGGTCCTATTGGTGATGAGGACAAAATTATTGAGATTAATTTAGATGATTTTGAGCCATTTCCATTAGTAGAGGCGGAGTACATTGGTGGTTATGCTGCTATGATGGAAAGAGTTCAAGATGTGATGGTGTACCCAGAGATAGACATTGAAATGAATGTTCAAGGAAAAGTCTACATCGCATTTATTATTGAAACAGATGGCTCGGTTTCAAATGTTGAAATTGAGCGGGGAGTTTCTGAAACGATTGATCGCGAAGCAAAGCGTATTGTTAAGTCGTTTCCAAATTGGAAACCTGGTGAGAATGCTTATGGGAAGGTTCGAACACGTGTTCGTTTGCCACTAAATTTCATTTTAGCACCTTGATTTAATATGCTTTGATAGCAAAAACGGCTAGACATTACTCTAGCCGTTTTTTTATTTTATTCAAGGATTGATTTCATTAATCCAATGAACCAATCATTTTTTTCGGGTCAACCCAATTATCATATTCTTCTGCCGGTACATAACCCAAACGAACAGCTTCTTCGCGCAATGTAGTACCATTTTCATGAGCAGTATTTGCTATTTCAGCAGCCTTATAATAACCAATCTTAGTATTCAAAGCGGTTACAAGCATCAGCGAGTTATTCAGCAACTCATCGATTCTTTTTTGATTTGGTTCAATTCCTTGTGCACAATTAACATCAAAAGAGACGCAAGCATCACCAATAAGTTCAGCACTTTGTAAAAGGTTGTAGGCCATCATAGGTTTGAAAACATTCAATTCATAATGTCCTTGAGTTCCTCCCATCGTTACTGCAACATCGTTCCCCATTACCTGAGCACACACCATAGTAATTGCCTCAGCTTGTGTAGGGTTTACTTTTCCTGGCATGATAGATGAACCCGGTTCATTAGCAGGAATAATGATTTCACCAATTCCAGATCTAGGACCAGAAGCCATCATTCGAATGTCATTAGCAATTTTATTAATAGAAACAGCAATTTGTTTTAAGGCTCCATGAGTTTCAACAATTGCGTCGTGAGCAGCAAGTGCTTCAAATTTATTCTCCGCTGTTATGAACGGTAGTCCTGTGAATTCAGCAATTTTTTTAGCAACGAGAACATCATATCCTTTTGGAGTATTCAATCCAGTACCAACAGCCGTACCACCTAAAGCCAATTCAGAAAGATGTGGTAAGGTATTGCGTAAAGCTTTTAAACCATGATTCAACTGAGATACATATCCAGAAAATTCTTGTCCCAAAGTTAAAGGTGTTGCATCCATTAAGTGGGTACGACCAATTTTAACGACATCTTTAAATGCTTTAGACTTAGCTTCAAGTGTATCTCTAAGTTGTTCTATTCCAGGGATTGTATTTTCAACCACCTTTTTATAACATGCGATATGCATTCCTGTTGGGAAGGTATCGTTACTTGACTGTGATTTATTTACATCATCATTCGCAAGAAGTGTCTTTTCACCTTCACCAATTTTGTTTCCGGCCAATACATGAGCGCGGTTTGCGATAACTTCATTCACGTTCATGTTACTTTGAGTCCCTGAACCTGTTTGCCAAATAACCAAAGGGAATTGATCGTTTAGTTCACCAGCGATAATTTCATCTGCCACTTTAGAGATGTGATCTCTTTTTTCTGTAGATAAAACACCCAAGTCGCAATTTGCATGAGCTGCTGCTTTCTTAAGGTAGGCAAAGGCATGAACGATCTCAATCGGCATTGAAGCAGATGGTCCGATTTTAAAGTTGTTTCTTGAACGTTCAGTTTGCGGACCCCAATACTTGTCAGCTGGAACCTTAACTTCACCAATCGTGTCTTTTTCTATACGATATTCCATAATGGTATGTTTGTTATTTAAATTATTTATTTACTTTTACATCGAGTAATATTTTACAAAAATAATAAGAGATGAGCATATTAGGCATAGTTATTTTTCTTTTAATTGCAGGAATGGCATTTTGGATGTTATTATTTTTAATGGGATTCATCCTTCCTTTCTGGATTACATTAGGGGTTTTCGAAAAAATGAAACCTACAAGAATATATGAAGAAGAAGAAGCGTAGCTTCTGATAAAGGCGTTTTACGCCGCATAAACTTAAAAGTCATTCATTCGCTGGGTGACTTTTTTTAGTTTATAGCG
>JBFHHS010000166.1:0-6287 GCA_041596895.1 Crocinitomicaceae bacterium
ACTTCTTAGACAATGTGGCAGGGTGGATTTTAGAATTAGATCGAGGAGAAGGTATTCCATGGAAAGGAAACTATTCATCTTGGTTAGAACAGAAAGGAAATCGCCTTAAAGAAGAAGAGAAAAGTGAGTCTAAGCGCCAAAAAATGTTAGCTCGAGAGTTAGAATGGGTTAAAATGAACCCTAAAGGACGACATGCGAAAAATAAAGCACGTATCGCCAATTACGACAAAATGCTCGCAGAAGACATCAAGGACAAAGAAGAGACTCTTGAAATGCCGATTCCTAATGGACCGCGTCTTGGATCCAATGTCATTGATGCTGAACATGTGTCAAAAGCATTTGGAGATAAACTTCTTTATGGAGATTTAAACTTCAGTTTGCCACCGGCAGGAATTGTTGGTATTGTTGGACCGAATGGTGCTGGTAAGACTACGATTTTCAAAATGATCATGAATGAATTAATGCCTGATTCAGGTGAATTCAAAGTTGGAGAAACAGTTAAACTAGGTTATGTAGATCAAACACACGAAGATATTAAACCAGAGAAAACCGTTTTTGAAGTAGTATCGAATGGATTGGAATATGTCGAAATTGGGAATCAAAAAATCAATGCGCGTGCCTACCTTTCTAAATTCAACTTTAACGGTTCAGATCAAAATAAAAAAGTTGGCGTTTTGTCAGGTGGAGAAAGAAATAGACTTCACTTGGCAATGACGTTGAAAATCGAAGCGAATGTTTTACTTCTAGATGAGCCAACCAATGATATCGATGTGAATACACTTCGAGCTCTTGAAGAAGGAATTCAAAATTTTGCCGGTTGTGCTGTAGTTATTTCTCACGATAGATGGTTCTTAGATAGAATATGTACACACATCCTTGCATTCGAAGGAGATTCAGAAGTGTATGCATTTGAAGGGTCTTATTCTGAATATGAGGAAAATCGTAAAAAGCGACTAGGAGATAAAGCTCCAAAACGAATCCGTTACAAGAAATTAATGAAATAATGACTGAACAACCCAACAACCCTCTTCATGGCAAAACACTAAAGTCGATTGTTGAAGAACTAGAAGCAGAACTTGGCTGGGAGCACATGGGGTATTTAGTGAATATTAATTGTTTTAAGAACAACCCTACTTTAAAAAGTAGTTTAACCTTCTTAAGAAAAACTCCATGGGCTAGAGCAAAGGTGGAGAAATTATGGATTGAAAGAATATATCAATTTTCGAAAGCGAAATAAGAATGAATGTAAGAGATTTAGAACCAAAAGCATTGTGGAATCACTTTGCTGATTTAAATGCAGTACCAAGAGCATCAAAAAAAGAAGAACGTGTCATAGAGTTTATGATGAAGTTCGGAAATGATCTTGGACTAGAAACAATTAAAGATAAAATTGGAAATGTTGTAATTAAAAAACCAGCATCGCCAGGCATGGAAGACCGCAAAACGACAATCTTGCAGTCGCATATCGACATGGTTCACCAGAAAAATGGTGATACCGTATTTGATTTCGATACCCAAGGAATTGAAATGATAGTGGAAGGAGACTGGGTCCGTGCAAACGGCACAACATTAGGCGCTGACAATGGTATTGGAGTAGCAACAATAATGGCCTTGTTGGCATCTACTGATATCGAACACCCTGCAATTGAAGCGATGTTTACGATTGATGAAGAAACAGGGATGACCGGAGCAATCGAATTAGACCCATCTAATTTTTCGGGTGAGATACTTTTGAATTTAGATACAGAAGATGATGATGAATTATCGATCGGGTGTGCTGGTGGTATTGATACGAATACTTCCTATAAATATAAAACAGAGGAGGTAAAAGCAGGTTCAATTTTCTTTGAGCTTTCAGTTAAAGGATTGATTGGTGGACATTCTGGTATGGATATCGACAAAGGAAGAGGAAATGCGAACAAATTCATGAATCGCATTTTATATCATTTATTCTCAACATCCAAATACCAATTGATTTCAATCGATGGTGGAAGTTTGAGAAACGCTATTCCGAGAGAATCCGTTTGTATCGTTGCTGTGCAAAAAGACGACGTGAATAAATTTAAATCCGAATTTGATATAATTACCGAAGTAATATCAACAGAGTTTAAATCAATCGAAAAAGAATTGAAATGCACGTTAAAAGAGACGAATACGAATTCAGCACAAGCAGTTGAAAACGATGAATTGCATAAAATTCTAAACACAATATACAGTGTTCATAACGGTGTGTATAGATTGAGCCCGGACATAGAGGGACTCGTAGAAACATCTTCAAGTCTTGCACGCGTAATTTTAGCCGAAGGTTCATTCGTAACACAATCATTACAACGTAGTAGTGTTGAAAGTTCTAAAGACGATGTAGCAAACACCATTAGAGCCTCTTTTGAAAATATGGGGTGTGGAGTAGTGCAATCAGGAGATTATCCTGGCTGGCAACCAAATAAAGATTCTGCCATTTTGGAAATTATGTTGAAACTGTACAAGGAGCGATATAATGAAGAACCGAAAGTTGCAGCTTGTCATGCAGGATTAGAATGCGGGATTCTTATGAAGCATTTACCTAATGTAGATATGATTTCGTTTGGACCAAACATTAGAGCCGCACATTCCCCAGACGAAAAATGTCAAATTTCATCTGTGCAAAAATACTGGGAATACTTTTTAGCCGTCTTAAAACAAATTCCAACTAAATAGGATAGGGGTGAAGGCACAACACGAATTAGTAGCATTGGCGAATACAAAAATGCCTTATGGTAAATACATTGGCAAATACCTAATTCACATCCCTGAACCATATCTTGTTTGGTACAAGAATAAAGGTTTTCCTACAGGAAAGCTTGGGAGACAACTAGAACTCGTATTGGAGATCAAAATCAATGGGTTAGAACAATTAATCTATCCGCTGATCGAAAAAAAATAGGATTTTCAATTATTGTAAACTACTCCGTAACACACTAATCTATAATAGGTTAGTGTGTTTCTTTTTATCTGAAAAATTAATTAATCGTTTACATTTCATAATATTTTTTGTTTTTTTTGTAACATTCTGAAACTTGGTGCCGTAAACGCCCTTGTAATGAATATTTTATCAGATATGCAATTAACAGGATTTGACATGATGAACAATCAAGTAAAGACAGCGAAATATAAATTATCGCAACACAAAATTGAAGGACAGAATAGTAGTTTAACTATTTTTCAAGTAGCAAAATTAATGGATACCATTAAACGTGGTGAAGATACAAACTCATCACAGCAAGCTTCAATTTACTTTTCTTTAAACTAGAAATTTGCAATTATACATATAACCACGTGTTTTTTACACGTGGTTTTTTTCGTATTACACTTTTGTAAACACGTAAATTTTGATTACTATTGTAAACAACAAACAAGTTTACAAATGTTAATTCACGATAGAATCAAACTTATCATTAAGGCGAATAATGAAAGCCCTTCTTCTTTTGCTGATAACATTGATGTAAAAAGATCTAATCTTTCACATGTATTGAGTGGAAGAAACAAACCAAGTCTAGATTTCTTATCGAAAATCATTTCTTGCTATCCAAATGTTAATGCCTCATGGTTAATTACGGGTGTTACAAGGGATGGACAATTTGAAGCAACAACCGAAAAAAAAACGGAGGTGCAACAAACAGATTCAATCCAAAAAGAAATTGAACAAATTATTGTGACTTATAAAGACGGAACTTTTAATACTTATAATCCTAGTGTGAAATAATTCCAGAAGCAATTAATTCACCGTCCAAATAGAACGCTGCGAATTGACCAGGGGTAACTCCTCGTTGAATTTCATCAAATAAAACATAAACACCTGTGTCTTTCACAATCACGCTACCTCTTTGTAACGCTTGACGATATCGAATTCTTACATCACATTTCAACCCATTCAATTTTTCGCGATCAAAACGACTTGATACAAAGTGAATTTCTTCTGACGCAATTTTAAGAGCAAATTTATTTAAACCTGGATGCTCATCGGTTTGACCAGAATAAACTGTATTCGAAACAACATCTAACCCAACAACAAATGATGGTTTTGGACGACCGCCAATATGCAACCCACGTCGTTGACCGATAGTATAATAGTGCGCACCTTGATGATTTGCTACAACTTGTCCCATATCAGGTGTGTAAACGAATGGCGCAGCCAAAAGTTCAACATTTTCAATCGTTGGTAATAACGCTTTGTATTGATGGTATTGCTCTAAATCGAATGGCAATTCTACGATATCACCTTGAAGAGGCTCTAATTTTTGCTGTAAAAATGTAGGTAAACTGATTTTTCCAACAAAGCATAATCCTTGAGAATCTTTTTTATCGGCCGTATGCAATCCTGCTTCTTCAGCTATACGTCTTACTTCAGGCTTTAGAAGCCCGCCAATAGGAAAAAGTGCCTTAGACAACTGATCTTGACTCAATTGACATAAAAAATAAGATTGGTCTTTGTTTGGATCTGCTCCAGCGACTAAACCAAAACTTCCATCTTCATGTTCAATTTTTTGGCAATAGTGTCCCGTTGCAACATAATCAGCTCCTAGCTCCATTGCAGCATTTAGGAAAACATCAAATTTAATTTCACGATTACAAAGTACATCTGGATTAGGCGTTCTTCCATTTTTATATTCATCAAACATGTAATCAACAATGCGTTCTTTATATTCTTCACTCAAGTCAATCACCTGAAAGGGAATATCTAGTTTTTGAGCAATAAGCAATGCATCATTTGAATCATCGATCCAAGGACAATCATCCGAAATTGTAACTGTCTCATCATGCCAATTTCGCATAAACATTCCAATAACTTCATATCCTTGTTCTTTCAGAAGATATGCTGTTACACTTGAATCAACTCCACCGGACAAACCAACTACTACACGTTTCATAGTGCAAAATTACCACTAATTTCGTTCTGCACAATAAAAATAGACAAGATGAAGTTTAACATTTGTTAAAGCTATCACACTTCAAACAGGGCACTATTTTTGTAATTTAGCAAGCATTGAAAGCACACATCCTCATAGGGCTCATAATGGCAGGAACGACGATTGTTCATGCACAAGAATGCGACAAAGTACTTTTTTCGGGTAAAATCTCGGATACTTTGCGTCCTCAAGCATTCTATAACTTAATGGTAATCAATAGATCGAATGGAAGGGGTGTCTTTGGGCAACCCAATGGTTCATTTTCGGTTTATGCTAGTCAAGGCGATTCGCTTTCACTGTCGGTAAAAGGTTATCCGGTAGTCAATGTAGTTGTAAATGGAAACGAAGATTGTCAGCAAAAAGGTTACTATTATATAGAAGGAAAAGCACAAGAGTTTGAAGTTGTAAATGTAAAACCATTAAAATCTTTAGAGCAAATTAAGGAGGAGCGACAAGCTTTAGCAATGCGAGAAACACGAATGGTTACCGGAATAGAAGTACTTCAAAGTCCAATTACAGCATTATATCAAGCATTCTCAAAGAAAGAACAATCTAAACGTTGGGTGGCAAAGCAAGAGCACTTGGACAATCAACAACGAATTCTCCAGGAACTTTTAAGAACCTATGCTGCCTATGATATTATTAATCTTTCTGATGATGAATTTGAATCCTTCATTTCATTCCTTAATATGGATGAGACTTTCTTGAAAACAGCATCTGAAATGGAGTTGATTACTTTTATTCAAGATAAGTTTGAGCATTATCAAAAGATAAATCAATAAAAAAGCGATCAACTTTAAAATTGACCGCTTTCTTTTCTGGTTTGATACTAGTTATTTCCCTAGCTCTTTTAATCTTTTATCGCGCTGCATTGGATTCTCTCCAGTATTTTTCTTTTTAAACAACTCATAACGTGACGGTGCTTTTTCAGCCGGCCAGCTATTATTGTTTAAATCAGTATCTGCAGTTTCTAAGAATGGATCCAAACGTAATGATGAAACCTCTTTATTAAAGATAAACACTTTTGAAACATTCTCCTCATGTCTTCTCCAAATTTCTGCAGGAATTCGAATTACTTCGGTTGTATTATCTACAAAGGTGAATTCCAAAATCAAAGGCATTGGCAAACCTCCAATATTTGAGAACTTAACTTCGTAAATTTGCTTACCTGAATTCAACAATTCCAATTGTTCTTTAGTCAGGGTAGCTTTAAATTCTTCGTATTCTTTTTCATCAATTGCATCTACCTCATAGATATCACGTTTACCATAGAAATCATCTATATCGGCATCGCGCTCATTCACTGTCTCTTTAATAGATTCTTTATTTCTAGTTACACCG
>JBFHHS010000167.1:0-6279 GCA_041596895.1 Crocinitomicaceae bacterium
ATGCCAATGAAACGTATTGAATTTATACATCGACATATTATCAATGAATTTTTTCACTTCTTCAACGGAAAAGAAATGTCGACTTACATCGAGATGCAATCCACGCCAAGAATATTTAGGAGAATCACTGACCGTTGATTTTTTAAGGTACCACCCACTACGGTCCCCATCAATTAGTTGAAGCAAGGAATTTACGGCATAGAAGCAACTAGCGTCTGAGCTATACTTAATCTGAATATCATTATTAACGTTGATTGAATAATAATCAGTTGGTACATTTCTCAATCTTTTAAATACTACCTTGGGAAGTTTATCATTCTGATTCAGGTCAAGACCAAACTGAGTTTTTAATTCAGTTCTCAAGAAACTAGAAACATTATTGGGGATTACTGAATCGATCAAATTAATTCCATCTGAAATATATAACTCACCTTTAATCACCTTATACACAGATGGCGTTGGAATAATTGGACAAAGAACTTGTGCAATTATCTTAAATGAAAACGCAAATGATAATACTATTAGAATTCCCTTCATGTTATTGAAGATATAAACTTCATTCAAATGCACCCCAATTTATTCGTTAAAGTGTTCTAAAGTTACTTGTGAATATCGCAACTTACAGAATCCATGACGCGATATTCAGTATTCTAAAACTAAGTGGTGTCGGTAAATTTGACTTATAAACAAGTAAAAACAATATTATGAAACTCTTCATTACACTCTCAACTATCGCACTTTTAATCACCTCTTGTGCTACATCAAATTATGGCAAAATAAAGTACAGTCGCATAACATCGCAAAAAAGAACAGAAGTCAAACAATTCGTGGTTAAAGAGCAAGTCATCTTAGCTGAAACTACACCAGTAGATCTCCTTGACACAATTAACACCATTGAAATCACAAACAAAGAAGAAAAAAAAGTACATCCTGAAAAGGAAAAAGCCTTTACAACATTGCGTGAAAAACTTCAAATAACAAACGCTGCTCAACTAACAGAGATAACTATAATTCAAAATCAACAAAATGACACCATTATTAATGAAAAGGAAAAAGACTACAACAAATTCGCTGACTCAGCAATCATTTTTGGCGGACTATCCTTTATACCAGTGATTGGTTGGATTTTTTCAATTCTTGCAATAATCATGGGGGTAGTTGGAATACGTCTATATAAACAGTATCCTGATAAGTATCGTGGAACCAAAAAGCGAGCTGTGGTTGGAATTATCCTTGGAATATGCACAATCATTGCCGGAATAATAATAACAGTCCTTATTTTCGCGTCGTTGTAATAAAAAAAGCCTTGGAAGAATGCTCTCCCAAGGCTTTACATTTTTAATTTGTACTATTTAATTACATGTTTCTTCTATATTGACCACCAACTTCAAACAAAGCAGAAGTTATTTCACCGAGCGAAGCCACTTTACAAACATCCATTAATTTTTCGAAGATGTTTTCGTTATTGATTGCCGCCGACTGAAGGTCTTTCATCATTGCTTCTGTATTATGCATTTTATGCAATTCAGCTAACATACTAATCTGATATTGCTTTTCTTCTTCAGTTGCACGGATAACTTCATCTGGAGTTACAGTAGGCGAACCATCTTTACTCAAGAATGTATTTACACCAATGATTGGGAAATCACCATTATGCTTCAAAGTCTCATAATAAAGTGATTCTTCCTGAATTTTAGAACGTTGATACATTGTTTCCATGGCACCAAGCACTCCTCCACGTTCCGTAATACGATCAAACTCTGCTAAGACAGCCTCTTCAACCAAGTCAGTTAATTCTTCAATAATAAATGACCCTTGAATTGGATTTTCATTCGAAGTTAATCCAAGTTCTTTATTGATTATCAACTGAATGGCCATTGCTCTACGCACAGAAGCTTCTGTTGGCGTAGTAATAGCCTCATCATAAGCGTTTGTATGCAATGAATTACAGTTATCGTAGATTGCATATAATGCTTGAAGTGTTGTACGGATATCATTAAAGTCAATCTCTTGAGCGTGTAAAGAACGGCCAGATGTTTGAATATGATATTTCAACATTTGAGCTCTAGAGTTTGCTCCATATTTTTCCTTCATCGCTTTTGCCCAAATCTTACGTGCAACACGACCAATCACGGCGTATTCTGCATCGATTCCATTCGAGAAGAAGAAAGAAAGGTTCGGTCCAAACTTATTGATATCCATTCCACGACTTAAGTAGTATTCTACATATGTGAAACCGTTCGCCAATGTCAATGCCAACTGTGTAACAGGATTTGCTCCTGCTTCTGCAATGTGGTAACCTGAAATTGAAACTGAGTAGAAATTACGTACGTTTTTCTCAATGAAGTATTCTTGCACATCACCCATTAAACGCAATGCAAATTCTGTAGAAAAAATACATGTGTTCTGAGCCTGATCTTCTTTCAATATATCTGCCTGAACTGTTCCACGAACAGCACTCAAAGTATACGTTTTAATTTCTTGGTAAACATCCGCTGGAAGAACTAAATCTCCTGTTACACCAAGCAGGAATAACCCTAAACCATTATTACCCTCTGGTAATTCTCCTTGATATTGAGGTCGAGCAACTCCTTTCGCCTTATAAATCGCTTCGATTTTCGCTGTAACTTCAGCCTCTAATCCATTTTCCTTTATGTATTTCTCACATTGTTGATCAATGGCCGCATTCATAAAGAACCCTAATAACATAGGTGCAGGTCCATTAATTGTCATTGAAACAGAAGTCTTAGGATCCGCTAAATCAAAACCGGAATACAATTTCTTTGCATCATCTAAGCAACAAATAGATACCCCTGCATTTCCTATTTTACCGTAAATATCAGGACGTAAATCTGGATCATTTCCGTAAAGTGTAACCGAATCGAAGGCAGTAGACAAACGTGCTGCAGGCATTCCGGCACTCACGTAGTGAAAACGTTTGTTTGTACGTTCAGGACCTCCCTCTCCAGCAAACATACGTGAAGGATCTTCTCCTGTTCTTTTGAATGGATAAAGTCCAGATGCATATGGAAATTCACCTGGAACATTTTCTTGTAAGCACCAAGTTAAAATATCACCCCATGCAGAATACTTCGGTAAAGAAACTTTCGGAATCTGTGTATGCGATAACGATTCTGTGTGTGTTTTAATATTAATCTCCTTGTCTCTAACCTTGAAAGAATAAACCGGTTGTTTGTATTTGTTGACTTTCTCAGACCAACCAGTGATTACCTCCCAATTATACGGATCTAAATCCATCTTGACACGATCAAATTGACCAATCAATAATTTCAAGAAATCCTGATCTTCTGGTTTCACATTAGAAAGTGATTTCGAATCAATTCCCGCTTTATCCAATTCTGGTTCTTGTCCAACAATCGTTTCAATCGTTTTATAAATTCCATATAATTTTTGAGCAACAACATGTTGAACTTCCGCTTTCGCGTCATAAGCTCTGTTACTTTCGGAAATTTCAGATAAATAACGAGTTCTGTTTGGTGGGATCACAAAAATCTTTTCGCTCATTTCTTTCGAAATCTCGAAGTTTGATTTTAAATCTGCACCGGTTTTTTCAACTACCTTATCAATAATAGCCTTGTAAAGTGTATTCATTCCTGGATCATTGAACTGCGAAGCAATGGTTCCAAATACTGGTAAATCATCTTGATGCGTATCCCAAAGATTGTTGTTACGCATGTATTGCTTTTTTACATCTCTCAATGCATCAAGCGAACCTCTTTTATCAAACTTATTAATCGCAACCAAATCTGCAAAATCCAACATGTCGATTTTTTCCAATTGCGTAGCTGCACCAAACTCTGGTGTCATTACGTATAGTGAAGCATCTGAATGCTCTAAAATCTCTGTATCCGATTGACCAATTCCAGAAGTTTCCAAAATGATAATATCGAATTCTGCAGCTTTCAATACTTCCACTGCTTCATTCACATATTTTGAAAGAGCCAAATTAGACTGTCGCGTTGCCAATGAACGCATATACACACGCTTATTGTTTATTGCATTCATTCTAATTCTATCCCCCAATAATGCTCCCCCTGTCTTTCTCTTCGAAGGATCAACTGAGATCAGTCCAATTGTTTTCTCTGGAAAGTCAATTAAGAATCTTCTAACTAACTCATCTACCAATGAAGATTTACCTGCTCCACCTGTACCTGTAATTCCTAAAACAGGAGTTTTAGAAGTTTTATTTTTTTCTAATATCTTATCTAACGTTGCCTTTGCAACTTCTGGAAAATTCTCAGCTGATGAAATCACTCGTGCAATAGATCCTATTTCTTTTTTAGCTAAAGACTCAAGATCAACATCTAATGTTTCACCGATAGCGTAATCCGATTGCATAACCAAATCATTGATCATTCCTTGTAACCCCATTTCACGACCATCATCAGGAGAATAGATACGTGTAATTCCATAATCCATCAACTCTTTGATTTCACTTGGAAGTATTACACCACCACCGCCACCAAAAATTTTGATGTGACCAGCACCGCGTTCATTCAATAGATCGTACATGTATTTGAAATACTCGTTGTGACCACCTTGGTATGATGTTATTGCAATTGCATTTGCATCTTCCTGAATAGCACAATTAACAACTTCATCAACACTTCTATCATGACCTAAGTGAATTACCTCTACACCAGTAGTTTGAATAATTCTTCTCATGATGTTTATAGCAGCATCGTGACCATCAAACAAGGCAGCAGCTGTTACTATCCTTACTTTATTTGTTGGCTTGTACGTTTCTATTTTATCCATAAATCTCGTTATTAAGGCTTTTTTAAAGCATTGCAAAAATAAGGATTTAAGCGCAAAAAGTAAAGCGTAAAAATGACCAATTTCACTTTGCTATGTGCCTCATTTAAAACTTCAATATTTGTTTGTTCATTCTAGCACTAAAACCTCAAAAGAGTTTCTATTTTTAGGGTATGAAAACAGCTATTTTTTGGTTTCGAAGGGATTTAAGACTAACTGATAATACAGCTTTAAATGCTGAATTAAAATCTGGAGCAAAAGTACTTCCCATATTCATTTTTGATCGTAATATCTTAGATGAATTAGAAAAAAACGACGCTCGCGTATCTTTCATTCATGAAACTTTAGAGGGACTAAATGATCAACTCAAAAAGTACAATAGTAGTATTCAATGTTTTTATGGAACCCCACTAGAAATATGGAAATCTATTCTTAACACGCATGACATCTCAGATGTTTTCATTAACAAGGACTATGAACCATATGCAATTAATCGCGATTTAGAGGTTGAAAAACTTCTTAGTGAGCATCAGGTTCAGTTACATAGATTTAAAGATCAAGTCATTTTTGAAGAGCATGAAATTGTTAAAAATGATGGACTGCCATATACAGTTTACACACCATACAAGAATAAATGGTTGGCAGCTTTTTATAATTCAGACTTTAGTCCAACTGAAGAAGTAAACTATAATGGATTTGCGAGAATTAATGCTGAATTCCCTTCAATTGAATCAATAGGATTCAATTCCTCAGAAATCAAAGTCCAAGCATACACTTACGCTCAAATCTCTAATTATGAAGACATTCGCGATTATCCTGAAACCGATGGAACAAGTTATTTAAGTCCTCATTTACGATTTGGAACCGTTTCTGTACGTCAAGCGATAGAAATGAACCGATCAAACAATGCAACATTCTTAAGCGAATTAATATGGCGTGAATTTTTTATGCAAATATTATTTCATTATCCTCGGGTTGTACACTCCAATTTCAAGTCAAAGTACGATGGTATTCTATGGAGAAATAACGAGGACGAATTTAATCTTTGGTGTGAAGGAAAAACAGGGTACCCCATGGTAGATGCCGGAATGCGTCAACTGAACAAGACAGGATATATGCATAACCGTGTCCGCATGGTTGTTTCGGGGTTCTTATGCAAGCATTTGCTCATTGACTGGAAATGGGGAGAAGCATATTTTGCTCAAAAACTATTGGATTACGACCTTTCAGCCAACAATGGGAATTGGCAATGGGCGTCAGGGACAGGATGTGATTCTGCTCCTTACTTCAGGATATTCAACCCCATAGAACAACTCAAAAAATTTGATAAAAACCACGTATACATCAATACATGGATAGAAGATTTACAAGAGCTCACTTATCCTCAGCCAATGGTTGATCATAAATTTGCACGTGAGCGTGCCTTACTCGCTTACAAGAAAGGATTGGAATAATTATTTTGCTTCACGCAATTGTTTAAAGCCAATTCCTAACGTTCGTTCA
>JBFHHS010000168.1:0-6241 GCA_041596895.1 Crocinitomicaceae bacterium
TATTGTATTTCTCTTTTAAGTATTGCTTAATTACTTCAGGAAGGGGTTCATCTCCCGTTTTGTCACCTTGAACGATGTCAGAAGCACGCTTATTAACTACAATTGTGTGATTATCTTCGTGAAGGACAATGATATTATCTAATGAGGTATGATTGGGAGTACTATTCAAAAGCTTAAGATCAAATATTAATATTGCTCTTCTTCATTCGGGAAATCACCTGACTTAACATCTTCAATATATCGTTGAAACGACCCCATCATTTCTTCGTGCAAATTGTGATATTTTCGTAAGAAACGTGGATTAAACTCATTGTTGATTCCTAACATGTCATGCACAACCAAAACCTGTCCATCTACACCATTCCCTGCTCCAATTCCAATAATAGGAATTGTTAATTCTTTCGCAACTTGCGCAGCCAATTCAGCAGGTATTTTTTCTAGAACAATAGCGAAACAACCAGCTTCTTCTAATGCCTTAGCATCAGCGATTAAACGTTCTGCCTCTTCCTCCTCCTTAGCTCTAACCACATAAGTTCCAAACTTATAAATGGATTGAGGAGTTAATCCTAGATGTCCCATTACTGGAATACCCGCAGTTAATATACGCGTAATCGATTCTAAAATCTCTTGACCACCTTCCATCTTCACGGAGTGACCACCAGACTCTTTCATGATACGAATCGCACTTGATAAAGCCTCTTTTGAATTACCTTGATAAGAACCAAATGGTAAATCCACCACAACAAGCGCTCTTTCAACTCCTCTTACTACGGAAGAAGCATGGTAAATCATTTGATCTAATGTTATCGGAAGCGTAGTTTCATGTCCCGCCATTACATTCGATGCAGAATCACCTACTAGGATAACATCGATTCCAGCACGGTCTATGATTCGCGCCATTGTAAAATCATATCCCGTTAACATTGAGATCTTTTCACCTTCACTCTTCATTTGCTGAAGTACGTGAGTTGTAACTTTCTTTACATTTTTGTGCACTGACATTTTGTTCAATTTTGAGCAAATTTAATGTAAATCCGCTTCAATTAGTTCTATTTATTAATATTCTTAGTAGTTTTGATGCTCTCAGGATTTTTATACCCCGAGAAAAAAAGTAACGATTTTATTAAAAAAAGTTTATTTGGGATACGATTTTCCGAAATTATTCGTAATATTGCACCCCGAATTGGGCAATAGAAAAAGAAATTAAACGACATGGATTTTATAAAAGAACTTGAAAGTGAATTAGTTGAGGCAAATAACCTTCCTGATTTCAAAAGTGGAGATACAATTACCATTTCTTACAAAATTAAGGAGGGTGCTAAAGAACGTATTCAGCAGTTTCAAGGTGTTGTATTACAACGCAAAGGATCTGGGGCAAACGGGACGTTTACCCTAAGAAAAATGTCTGGAAATGTTGGAGTAGAGCGTATCTTTCCAGTTAACTCGCCATTCATTGAAAGCATTACAGTGAATAAAAGAGGTGTTGTTCGTAGAGCACGTATCTTCTACTTCAGAGAAAGAACTGGTAAATCTGCTCGTATTAAAGAGAGAAGAATTTATAAGTAAGATATTTTACTCAAAAATATTTAGAGCCTTTCATCTTTTGATGAAAGGCTTTTTTTATTTTTAGTATGTGAGAAAACGTAAAAAGAAAAATTCAATTATTCCTATCCTTGCTTTTGCTTCCGTAATTGGAATAGGCTCGTTTTTACTCTATAAGCATTTTGAAAAAGAGATTTATACAGGTCCACTTAATTTAGATCCTGTTCCCGCTACTTTTAACAGCTACGGAATTGATATTTCGCATCATCAAGGAAAAATTGATTGGGTGGTTTTTAAAGAGAAAGCCGATTCTTTAATCCGTTTTGTTTACTGTAAAGCAACAGAAGGAACTGATTTTGTTGATCCTCAATGGGAAAATAATAGAAATCAATTGACAGAATTGAATATCAAACATGGTGCATACCATTTCTTTAATCCTAAAACAAACTCGCTAACTCAAGCCAATCATTTTCTTAAATATTATAATTGCAATCAAAATGACCTCCCTCCTGTTTTAGATTCTGAAACCGAAGGCGATTCCGATCAACATTTAATTGAAGAAATGAAAAAATGGTTAATTCACGTGGAAGAATCCACTGGAAAACGACCGATTATTTATACTTCATATCATTTTTACAACACAAAGTTTAAGCACGCATTTGAAGGGTATAAATTTTGGATAGCAAATTATTCCAACACGCCACATCGTGTTGAACATAAAGACGTTATTCATTGGCAATATAGCGACCAGGGTAAAATTCCGGGCATAAAAAACAACGTTGATTTAAATTACTCAAAAATCAATTTCAATTAGCAAATCGCAAGTTTATACCAATATCGGCAACTAAAGAAATTCAATCAACTTTTGCCGTATGAAATCGATTCAAATTATTGCGCTAATTATTGTCCTCATTTTTAGCCATACCGTTCATAGTCAAACCGAAGTTATAGTCCGTGACCTTGAAACATGGTCGTCGGTTTCTGCGAGTAAGAAATTTGAAAGTAATGCAAAACTGGAACTAGAACAAAGTCTAAGACTATACGACAATACATCTAAAGTAGATCAGTATTTCACAAATTTATCTTTGGAATTACCCGTGTTTAAATTTGCATCCATCACAGGTGGATTGAGATATATTCGTGACCGAGATAAAGACGACGGAGAATATGAAAATCATTTACGCTTCAATGCAGATTTGAATTTCAAACACGAATATGAGCGCTTCACATTTAAGTACAGACTGCGCTTACAAACCAAAAACGAATTAGGATATTCGAGAGATGAAGGTGATTACCTTAGAAATGCAACACGTGTAAAAGTAGGTGTCAATTACAACATTAGGAATTGGAAATTCGACCCAGAAATCGCTGGGGAAATTTTTCGAGAATCCGGAAAGTACATGATATCCTCCTTCAATAAATACAGACTTACACTCAGTACAAAATACAAAATCAACAAATTGATGGACCTCAAAGCATTTTACCGATTTGAACGTGAACTCGGTGTTTCATATCCACTTTCCACCAATATTGTAGGATTTAACTTGACATTTAATCTTTAATCTTAGCTACATGAAAAATACAAGCATTTTTATTTTAAGCGCTTTTATCGCTTTAACTTCTTGTAAAAAAGTGATCACGATTCAAGAAGGTGCAGGTTTAGAAGATTGGACAACAGCAACCCACAGCGCTACGAATCCTGATTATACTTTCTTTAGTGATAATGAAGTACGCAGATTTGACATCACAATTGATGAAGCTTGGTGGAACATTATGCAAACACATCTTGCTGAGTACAACACATCAAGCGGACCGAATGATTTCTCGGATGTTACTCCAATATACGTTCCGTGTAATTTGAATTACAATGGAATCAACTGGTATAATGTTGGAATACGATATAAGGGAAACTCAAGCTTAGCAACAAACTCAAACATTGGAAAGCTTCCGTTTCGATTAAAATTTGAAGAGTTTTCAGACGATTTCCCAGAAATCACAGGTCAGAATTTCTATGGCTTTGAGGAGCTTTCTCTTTCTAATAATTATAATGATCAATCGTTTCTCCGAGAAAAAGTTGCATCTGATTTATTTCGAGATTTTGGCGTACCATGCGCGAGATCAGTGTTTTGTGAAGTGTATGTAGATTATGGAGAAGGCTCTACGTACTTTGGTTTGTACACCATATTAGAGGTTGTCTTTGATAGTGCAATTAAGAATGAATTTGGATCTAATTCAGGTAATTGTTACAAACCTGATGGCGATGGTGCCTCATTTTCAAGCAATACTTTCAATATCAGTTATTTTGAAAATAAAACGGGCGGCTCAGATTTCTCAGATGTAGAAAACCTCTACAGTGCGCTACACAGTTCTTTAAGAACAAGTAACCCTGCTCAATGGCGTACAATGATGAATACGTATCTAAACATGGATGATTATCTTAAATATATGGCAGTGAATTTCAGTATTCAAAATTGGGATACCTATGGAAGAATGACACACAATTACTACCTGTACAACAATCCGGCTACAAATCAATTGAACTGGATTCCTTGGGACAACAATGAAGCGTTCGATGAAGGAAAACAAGGTGGCGCATTGTCGATTGATTTAAGTGATGCAACGAATGAATGGCCATTATTAAGTTATATCATTGCAGATGACACATATAAAGCGCAATATAAGTCGCACTTACGAAACTTCATTGATAATCATTTTAATTCATCGAATATGAATGGAATCTACTCGGCTTACTCGAATTTAATCCAATCCTCTGTAGATGCCGAAACAAGTAATTATTCCTATTTAAATAATTCATCCGACTTTGTAAATGCGATCAGTGAATTGAATACCCATGTTTCGCAACGTTACTCAATCATTGATGCATATGCACCATAAATTATTTTCTTGAAATAGGATTAAACGGAATGGACCATTTGTTCTTGATGGAAAGGACACGAATTGCAATAACTACAAGGATTGAAACGAACATATTCAATTCTTTTATTGGGTAGAAATATTCCATAATTAGATAGACTAATGCGCCAAAAAAACATGCGAAAGCATAAATCTCCTTTCTAAAAATCAATGGAACTTCATTTGAAAGCACATCACGGATTACTCCACCAAAAACAGCACTCACAACTCCCATCATAACTGCAATGATTGGAGACAATCCAATTTCAAGAGATTTTTCTAGCCCAAGAATCGTAAACATTCCAATTCCGATTGTATCAAAAATGAACATTGTTCTGCGGAGCTTTTTCAAAAAATTCAGAAAGAGATAGGCCAAGGGAATTGTCACGAGAATAACATAAATCAGCACCTCACTTCCCATCCAACTCACTGGTGTAGCACCAATTAGAATATCACGTAAAGTTCCACCACCAACAGCTGTAACAAATGCTAAAATAATTGTACCGAAAAAATCGAACTTATGTTCAACTGCAACCATGACACCAGAAAGCGCAAACACAAAGGTTCCAACAATATCAATTACATCAATAGCAATCATCTTAATAATTTAAGTGGC
The DNA here is from genome assembly GCA_041596895.1 of Crocinitomicaceae bacterium. GTDB lineage: Bacteria > Bacteroidota > Bacteroidia > Flavobacteriales_D > Crocinitomicaceae > UBA4466. The sequence continues at coordinate 5,072 of JBFHHS010000168.1, forward strand.
AAAAGTATGCATCAGAATTGAATCAGCAAGTAATCTAGTAAATTGTTCGCTTGAATGCTATTTATTCAGAAAATGACAAAAAATGAAATCCTGAGTTGTATCGAATGGGGTTCCATGCTTGACCTCTAAATCCGTTACAATTTGGAACGAATCAAATAACTGAATCAAGTCAGAATGAGAATATTGAGTTATTTCAATACCACTACATTTTAAAGGTCCTGTTTTAGAAAACGTACCTATTACCACATGGCCGTTTGGCTTTACCGCCGATTCAACTGTTTCTTTGTATTGTTTAATTTCTGTAGAATTCGTTAAAAAGTGAAAAGCCGCGCGATCATGCCAAAAATCATAGATAGTTGATGGTAGAAAATCGTTGACATCAGACGTTAACCAAGTTACTTTTGACGCATCAACTCCCAAACGGAATTTTGCACGTTCAATAGCACGTTCGGAAATATCCAAGACCGTAACATTGGAATAACCTTCTTCCACTAAATAATCCACAAAAAATGAATCTCCCCCACCAACATCAATAATCGCAGCATCTTTCGGAAGATTAGAATCCTTTAAAAAAGAAATCGATGTATCTGGTGTAGGTTGATACCAACTCACTTCATTCAACTGTTTTGTTGAATATATTTTCTCCCAATGTGCTTTCCTGTCTTTCTTTTCCATCGAATTATAAACCTTCAATTACAAAATCAGTACGTCTATTTTTCGCACGATTGGCAGCTGAATTATTTTCAACTTTAGGCATTGTTTCACCATATCCTTTCGCTGAAAGTCTATTTTTGTCAACCCCTAAGGCCACAAGATAATCTTTCACACTTTCAGCACGTTCAGACGAAAGAATCATGTTTTTCTCGTCATCACCAACATCATCCGTGTGACCTTGAATAGCAACTTTGATTGTTGGGTTTTCATTTAAGAAACGAGCAAATCCCTTTAATATAAACTTAGAACGATCATTCATTGTAGAAGAATTCGTTGCATAAAGAATATCATTAATTGTATATGCTTCACCCACTTTTAACTCTTTCACATCAAGATCCTTACCTCTAACCGCAACATCTTCTTTTTCAAATTCTTCTTTGGCAATCACCTTGGAATCAAATGCATGGCCCGCTTTTTTTACCGTAACCATTACATCTTGTTTCTTTTCTGTTTTAA
>JBFHHS010000169.1:0-6199 GCA_041596895.1 Crocinitomicaceae bacterium
ATCAGTTACAGCGATAGAGTCTACCGATTGAAAATAAATAGAAATGTCTTTCATTAGATTTGAATTTACTCAAAACTAAAGAAATAAAGTCCAACCAAAAGTCGACCTCCTTGAAAGTATAAAGGATTAAAAGTTGAAAACTTTGACCTTCTATTTTTTAGTTGCTTTTTTAGCTGCTGTCTTTTTCTTGGTTGTTGCTTTCTTTTTAGCTGCAGGCTTCTTTTTAGCAGGTTTTTTAGCCTCAATCATTTTTTTAGCTTCTTCCAATGTCAGCTTTTCAACTTTAAAAGTTTTAGGCAATTCGATCTTCAACTTTCCTTTGATAATATTAAATCTACCCCAACGTGCTTTCTGAACAGAAATACCTTCCTCTTCCCAGTTATGAATAATTTTATCAATCTCTTTTTGCTTTTTAACCTCAATTAACTCAACAATATCATCTTGAGATAAATTATCAAAATCATATTTACGGTTTACATTAATGAAGATGTCATTCCATTTAATGAATGGGCCAAAGCGACCGGTACCTTTCTGAACAGGCAATCCTTCATACTCCGCAATCGGAGCGTCTGCAGCTTGTTTCTCTTTGATTAATTCAATAGCACGCTCTAAATCAACACTTCCCATATCCTCATCTTTAGGAATAGAGACAAATGAATCATTGAATTTCACATAAGGCCCAAATCGACCAACGGCCACAACCACTTCAACACCCTCATACTCACCAAGAGTTTTGGGAAACTTGAATAACTCCAATGCCTCTTCGAGTGTTATCGAATTAATTGACTGCTCTGCCCGCAATGAAGCAAATTGAGGTTTTTCACCATCGACTTGTTCATCTCCTATTTGAACCATAGGCCCAAATCGTCCAATTCGTGCAATAATACGTCTTCCATTATCCGGGTGATGCCCAATCTCTCGTTCACCTGTCGCGCGTTCAGAGTTCTCAAGAGTATCTTCAACATTCTTATGAAATGGTGTATAGAATTCCTGAATCATATTCGTCCATTCTACCAAACCATTAGCAATCTCATCAAATTCCGCTTCAACCTTTGCGGTGAAGTTATAATCCATGATCCGACCAAAATGCTCGGTTAAGAAATCAGTTACAACAATTCCAATATCGGTTGGAGCAAGTTTATTTTTCTCACGCCCAGTCACTTCTGATAATTGATTCTTTTCAATGGTTCCATTCTCAAGAACAAATTGATTATAAGATCGTTCAACACCTTGTCTATCTGGCTTCTCAACATATCCACGTTTCTGGATTGTAGAAATTGTTGGAGCATAAGTAGATGGCCTACCAATACCAAGGCTTTCCAGCTGCTTCACCAATGAAGCCTCAACAAATCTTGCAGGTGGACGTCCAAAACGTTGCGTAGCCTTAATCACTTCGGTGTCTACATTATCACCTTTTAATACTGCAGGAAGTAATCCAGAGGCAAATTCATTCTCTTCTTCATCATCCAATGAACTTTCAAGATATACCTTTAAAAACCCTTCAAACTTAATCACCTCACCTTTTGCAGTAAAAGTTTCTGATACTTTAGGTGCATTTAATTTTATTGTTGTTCTTTCAAGTTTCGCATCTGACATTTGAGAAGAAATCGCTCTTTTCCAAATTAGATCGTATAACCTTTCTTGATCTCTTTCTGCATTTACCGAATGAACAGAGAAATCTGTTGGTCTTATTGCCTCGTGAGCTTCTTGCGCCCCAGCACTTTTCGTGTTATATTTTCTAGTTTCTGAGAATTCTTTCCCGTAAGCAGAAATAATTTCTGTCTTAGCACTTTTAATTGCAGTATCCGACAAATTAACTGAATCCGTTCTCATATAGGTAATACGCCCAGCCTCATAAAGTCTTTGAGCAACCTGCATTGTACGAGAAACGGTGAAACCAAGCTTCAAACTTGCTTCTTGTTGCAATGTTGAAGTTGTAAATGGAGCAGCAGGTTTTTTAGTTGCAGGTTTCTTTACAACATCGGATACAGAAAATTGAGCACCTAGACAATTATCCAATAACTCTTTAACATCTGCTTCCGACTTTAACTGCTTAGAAACATCCGCCCTAATTGTGCCTTTATCTGTAGTAAACATTCCTGTTACTCGATAAAAAGTTTCAGAAATGTATGCTTGTATCTCTCTTTCTTTTTCAACGATTAATCTAACCGCAACAGATTGAACTCGTCCAGCCGATAAACTTGGCCTAACCTTTCTCCATAAAACAGGTGATAATTCAAAACCAACTAAGCGATCCAAAATTCTTCGAGCTTGCTGTGCATCAACCAGTTCTTTGTTAATTTCACGTGGCGATTCAATTGCCTTCAAAATTGCATTCTTGGTAATCTCGTTGAATGTAATTCTTTTAGTTTCTTTCTTTTCTAAATTTAGTGTTTCATATAAATGCCATGAAATAGCTTCTCCTTCGCGATCCTCATCGGTCGCTAGCCATACAACCTCAGCTTCCTTTGCTAATTTTTTCAATTCAGCAACAACCTGTTTCTTATCTGGAGAGACCTCATATTTAGGTGTAAAGTTGTTCTCAACATCTATCGCTTCCTTTTTAGCCAAATCCCTTACGTGACCAAAACTCGATTTTACAACAAAGTCTTTTCCTAAATATCCCTCAATTGTACTAGCTTTTGCAGGGGACTCAACGATCACTAAATTCTTAGCCATAAATGAAATTTTATATTATTTGAAGTCACTTTTACGTTAAAAAGAGCTCCATTTAAAAGTGCAAATATAAGAGCATTTAATTTCTATATACTACTAAATACCGAAACAAAAGTTTCAAAAGCGTAAATATTCGATTAAAAATCAGTCACATTTCATCCTTATTTTGATTATTTAACATAAATAAAACCTGACATTTTGACACCCTTTGTATTTTGTGTAAATTCGTATCCATAATTTTACAGATGAACCGAGAAAATCATACAAACAAAGAAATTGACGAAAGTCGCCAAGGTGAAGCTACCTTAGTGGAAACAACGATTGTTCCTAATGGGAAAAAACTTTATGTGGAAAGTTATGGATGCGCTATGAATTTCTCAGACAGTGAAGTTGTTGCGTCAATAATGACAAATGAAGGTTATACAACAACGGGAGATGTTGACGAAGCGGACATTGTATTAATTAATACATGTTCAATTCGCGAGAATGCAGAAGACCGTGTTAGAAAAAGGCTAACTAATTTTAAAAATCGTAAAAAAAGACAACCGGATTTAGTTGTTGGGATATTAGGATGTATGGCCGAACGCTTGAAAACAAACCTACTCGAAGAGGAAAAATTAGTTGATTTAGTTGCAGGGCCGGATGCATATCGTGAACTTCCAGGATTGATTGAGGAGGTTGGTACAGGACAAAAAGCTGTTAACGTTTTATTGTCTAGAGATGAGACATATGCAGATATCTCCCCTATTCGCTTAGACAAAAGCGGAATCACTGGATTTGTTTCTATTACACGTGGCTGCGACAACATGTGTTCATTTTGTGTAGTTCCTTTTACCAGAGGAAGAGAAAGATCTAGGGATCCTCAAACAATTTATAACGAGTGTGCCGAACTTTTTCGAAATGGATACAAGGAAGTAACTTTATTAGGTCAGAACGTTGACTCCTACCGCTGGAACATGACTTCAAAAGGAGAAATCAAAGACGAATCTAAACCGACAACCAACTTTGCTCAGTTGATGGATTTAGTTGCAGGAATTTCACCAGACCTTAGAATTCGTTTTTCAACTTCGCACCCAAAAGATATGACGGATGAAGTTTTGGAAACCATAGCAAAACACGACAATATTTGTAATTATATCCACTTACCAATACAATCTGGTAATAGTGAAGTCTTGAAACGAATGAACCGAGGCTATACAAGAGAATGGTATTTAGATCGTATCGAAGCAATTCACCGAATTATTCCTGATTGCGCGGTTACTACAGATATTATTACTGGTTTCTGTGATGAAACAGATGAAGAGCATAGAGATACAATGACAATCATGGAAGAGGTAAAATGGGATTTTGCTTACATGTACAAGTATTCTGAACGCCCAAAAACACTTGCAGAGAGAAGATTCGAAGACAATGTCCCAGAAGAAGTGAAAAGTGCTCGATTGACGGAGGTTATTGATTTACAGCGAAAGAATTCTGAAATACGCAATTTAAAACAAATTGGTAAAATTCATAAAGTACTTATTGAAGGACCTTCTAAACGATCAGAAATTCATATGTCAGGTAGAAACGATCATAATACAAAAGTTGTTTTCCCAATGGGGAATTCAAAAAAAGGAGATTATGTTTTAGTAAAGATCACTGACTGCACTACAGCAACACTTTTAGGTGAAATCGTTGAAATTTTAGAACCCGCTAAATAACAACTATGAACGTACAACAGGTAAAACAGCGATTTGGCATTATTGGTAATGCTCCTTTATTGAACCGTGCACTTGAAGTTGCTATTCAAGTTGCTCCAACCGACATATCCGTACTTGTTACCGGTGAAAGCGGTGTTGGTAAAGAAATTATCCCACAAGTAATACATCAATTGAGCTCACGTAAACACGGTGAGTACATTGCGGTCAATTGCGGTGCTATCCCAGAGGGAACCATTGATTCTGAGTTATTTGGACATGAAAAAGGATCCTTTACCGGAGCTAGTGGTAGCAGAAAAGGATATTTCGAAGTTGCTGATGGTGGAACAATTTTTCTTGATGAAGTTGCAGAATTACCTATGCAAACTCAAGTTCGATTACTGCGAGTTTTAGAAACGGGAGAATTTATTCGAGTTGGGTCATCTAAAGTGATTAAAACAAATGTACGCGTTGTTGCTGCGACCAACGAAAATATGCAACAAGCAATTTCGTCAGGTAAATTCAGAGAAGATTTATTTTACAGATTGAGTACTGTTCCAATCCCTTTGCCGCCCTTAAGAAAAAGGCAAGATGATATTCATTTATTATTCCGAAAATTTGCAAGTGATTTCGCAGACAAATATAGAATGCCTGTAATCAAACTTACGGAAGAAGCCATTAGTATGTTAAATGCATATTCTTGGCCAGGAAATATTCGTCAGTTAAAAAATCTCGTTGAACAAATCTCTGTAATTGAAACATCTCGTGAAATCGATGCTCAAACATTCATCAACTATATCCCTGCGGAACGAGACAACACTCCAGCAATCATTGGAGACTCAAAAGAAAGTATCAATGAAAGAGAATTGATGTATAAGTTCCTATTCGATATGAAAAAGGACTTGACTGATTTAAAAAAGCTTGTGGTTGAATTAGTTTCGAGTGATGGGAATGTCAATCTAAGTACTGATCAAGAAAATATGGTTAGCCGATTTTACCGTGATGTTCAACCATCGTCTTCTAGCGCTCCAAAAATTTTACCCCCAGCTCAATCAGATAAAACAGATTTTTACTCTGAAAAAGATGAAGACAACGGATACGAGGCACATGAAGAGGTTGAAGAATCACTTTCACTCGAAGATCGAGAAAAAGAATTAATTGAAAAAGCATTGGCTAAGCACAAAGGAAAACGTAAATATGCAGCTTCAGAACTAGGAATTAGTGAAAGAACCTTGTATAGAAAGATTAAAGAATATAATTTAACCGATTAATGAGAGCATTCATATATATTCTTTTTTCTATTCCGCTTTTAGCTGCTTGCTGGCCTTCAAGTGTTTCTTTTATAGACAAAGGTTCCATGCCTGAAGAATGGAAAACATTTGCGATAACTACTCTCGAAAATAACGCCACAAATACGCCATTAAGCTACTCTACGGAGCTGTCTGAAAAATTAAAAGATGGCGTTCAGAATAATACGCGTTTACTTCTCAATTCAAACCCCGATTCTGCAGAAGTTCTTATTGAAGGTGTAATTACGAATTATATTATATCACCAATTGCTCTGCAAGATGGTGATAATGCTTCTCAAAATAGACTGTCGATTTCTGTTAAATTTGACATTTTTATATCAAAACCAGAAGAAGATCAAATGACATTGACGAGTACACGATTTGTGGATTATGATTCTAACACTGACTTAGGAACAGTAGAAGGAACCTTATTAGATGAAGTGAATGATCAAATTGTGCAAGATTTAATAAATAAATTACTTTCGAACTGGTAAAATGTTGAGCACTCAAGATATAGCGCTAAGGATTAAAAGTCCTGAACTTGTTAACAAGGAAGAC
>JBFHHS010000170.1:0-6137 GCA_041596895.1 Crocinitomicaceae bacterium
CGACGATACTACATGTATCGTATTTCGATGCAAGCTCTTCAGCAGGGATAGAAGTAATTGTATTTAATTTCCCACCCGCTTTTTCGTATGCTTCAACGCCACCTTCTAGAAATCCAACAGTGTTGTCATATCCAACGCGAGATAAACGTGTTACAGCTTCTTCTTCTGTTCCTTCTGGTGCAATTAATACAATTTTTTGTTTGATGTCTTCAATTAAAGCACCAACCCACATGGCAAAAGTTCCGTTCAACCCAATGAATAAAGAGTCTGGTACAAATCCTTTAATGAAATCGGCCTGATTACGAACGTCTAAAACTAATGCTCCGTTTGCAACTTCCGCTTTAAATTCATCAACAGATAATGCCTTATTTCCTTTAGAAAGCACGTCATCAAATGCATCATATCCCATTTTATTTAATACTGCATTCTTAGGGAAGTATTGTGGTGGAGGCAATATACCTTCAGTAACTTCTTTGATGAATTCATCACGTGTCATGTCGGCACGTAAAGCATAATTTGTTTCCTTTTGTTCACCAAGTGTCCCAACGGTTTCTGAACTCATGCTTTTACCGCAAGAAGAACCAGCACCATGTCCTGGATAAATAATGAGTGAATCATCCAAAGGCATAATGCGATTTCTCAAAGAATCAAATAACATTCCAGCTAAATCTTCACGAGTTAAATCGGTTTTAATCGCTAAATCAGGTCGACCAACATCCCCTAAGAATAAGGTGTCTCCTGTAAATAACGCCGTCTCTTTTCCGTTTTCATCAATTAGTAAAAACGTTGACGATTCTTGTGTATGCCCAGGTGTGTGAAGTACTTTAAGGATAACATCACCAATTTTAAACTCTTGATTATCTTCTGCAATTATTGCATCAAATCCTGGGTTTGCTGTTGGACCAAAGACAATTGGTGCTCCGGTTTTTTTAGATAAGTCAATGTGACCTGAAACGAAATCTGCATGGAAATGCGTTTCGAAAATATATTTAATCGTTGCACCGTTATTCGTTGCAATATCAAGGTAAGGTTGTGTTTCTCTTAAAGGATCAATCACAATCGCTTCTCCTTTACTTTCTATATAGTAAGCAGCCTCAGCAAGACATTTAGTATAAAGTTGTTCTACAATCATAATTTCTGTTTTTTGTTGTCACAAATATCGGCATTTAAAAACGCTTGAAATGTGACGTGTATTACACTACTTAATTTGTTCAAACGAAGTGTTGATGTTTTCAATGTAGTTCAATAGCTTCTCTTGACCAAACTTAGATGTAGCGGAAGTGGTGAACACAGGAGGGAGTTCTTCCCAATATTTCAACATTTCTTTTTTGTATTTCGCTAAGTTTTTTTGAAGGGAAGTACTTGATAATTTATCAATTTTTGTGAAAACCATTGAGAATGGAATCTGTTTTTCGCCGCACCAATTCATGAATTCCATATCTATTTGCTGAGGTTCCAAGCGACTGTCTAATAGAACAAACACATTCAATAATTCTTTGCGTTTTGTTAAATACTCCGAGATGAATTTTTCCCATTTAGCTCTAGATGTTTTGGATGCTTTAGCATAACCGTATCCCGGTAAATCAACTAAATACCATTCGTCATTAATGATGAAGTGATTGATTAACTGTGTTTTACCTGGTCTTCCTGAAGTTTTGGCTAATTTATTTCTCCCCGTAATCATATTAATTAAAGATGACTTTCCAACATTAGATCTTCCGATAAATGCGTACTCTGGTAATCCATCTTTTGGACATAAATTAATGTCGGTATTGGAAATTACGAATTGTGCTTTGTTGATTTTCACGTGCTTATTTTTTACAAAGATAGAGATTTAACATTTTTTACTTCCATTCATAGACGCATTCCTTTACATTTGTCTTACACAATTCAGACTCTTATGAAAAATTTCATGTTTATTTGCGCAACAGTGTTAACTGTTTCAGCTTGTACTAGTGATATTAACGTGGCAGAAGATTTGGCCGTTGGAATTGAACAAGAAGTTGAAAAGACTGAAGTTCATCCAAATCAACTTTTAACAATGGAAGTTGAAGGAATGGTTTGTAAAATGGGTTGTGGAGGTTCAATACGTAAAGGACTTAAAGCTACAAAAGGGGTTTCCGACGTGAAATTTGATTTTGTTGAAGACCGCGTTTCTAATATTGCTACAATTTCTTTTGATACAAATATCATTTCGGCTGAAGAGATGGTTAAAATCGTTACTGAGTTGAATGATGGTCAATTTAAAGTTGGATCTATTAGTTCGGAAGATTTACAGGCCGTATCTACTGTTGAAGAGCATAATTCTGGGTCGACTGAAGATCCTGTTATTGAGATTTCTACTTCTCGTGTAAAAATGCCAAATCTATTGGATCTTTTTTCGGGCTTATTTACCCATTAATATTTGTCCAACATCATTCTAAGTTGGGATTCCTTCTATTTTTGTGGTATTAAAGTAATTTGTCATGAAACTTCATTTTAGAGAACTGGGAGAAGGTCAACCCTTATTGATTTTACACGGTTTATTCGGATTCTCCGACAATTGGCAATCTCATGCTAAAAAACTAGCAGAGTATTATCGTGTTATTCTGGTTGATCTTCGTAATCATGGACATTCTCCGTGGTCAGATGAATTCTCTTATGATTTGATGGCTGGTGATATTTTTGAGTTGTGTGAGGACCTTAACTTAAATGACTTCATTCTTGTTGGTCATTCAATGGGAGGTAAGGTTGCTATGAATTTTGCTCAAAAACACGAAGAACTGTTAGACAAGTTGGTCGTTGTTGATATCGGAATAAAGGAGTATCCAATGCACCATGAACATATTTTAGCAGGAATTCATTCCGTCGATTTACCAAACATCTCAGCACGTAGGCAAGCTGAAGAGCAAATGAGTGCTCACATAGATTCAGAAGGGATAAAACAGTTTTTATTGAAGAACTTATTTTGGAAGGAAAAAGGGGTGCTTGCATGGAGAATGAATGTGGATGTGCTCGAACGTGAAATGCCGAATATTCTTTCTGCCTTAGATCAAGTTGAAGTGAGTGTGCCTACCTTATTTATTCGTGGAGCATTGTCTAATTATATCCTGGATGAAGACATTGAAGCGATTGAAAACATGTTTATTGATACTGAAATTGTTACGATTGAAAATGCGGGACATTGGGTGCATGCCGAAGCAGCAAACGAGTTTCTCGAGAGCCTCCTTTCTTTTTGTTTAAGATAGTTTTATGTAACCGATTTCATTCGGGCGCGTTTTTTGATTAGGTTTGATTATGCGTTTTATACTTATATCTCTTTTATTATTCATTACATTTTTCAGTAATGCACAAGTTTCGTTTGAAAAAACGAAGTACGATTTTGGCGATTTAGAAGCTTACTCTGAGCGTTACGTGGATATTGTAATAAAGAATATCGGGAACAAGCAAGAGTGGATCTTGAGTGTTAAAAAACCTATGGAAGTGGTTTACATTACTTCAAAACAAATCCTTGAAAAGGACAGTAGCGTAATAGTTCGATTACAAGTAAATCCAAAGGAAAAAGGGCGATTCAATTATACCGTAAACATCTTTACAAGTGATCGTGGTGAAGCCACACCAATTAAACTCACTGGAAATTTACGAGAAGTTCCTCAAGATAATATGAGTGCATTTACTTCGTGTCCTAATTTCTCTGAACGTGAAGGGGGAAGGAATCCTAATAATTTCGACTTAACTGTAGTTACTATAGATAAGGAAACCCGAATTGAATTGGGGCATTCTGCTGTTACAATGATACAAAACGGACAGCCACTTTGGTCGAAATACACAGACAAAAAAGGGAAGGTAAAAGAAGATGCAACTCTTGGGTTGAGTTATTTTTATGCAACACATGAGGGCTATCTTCCTGCTGAACTAGGAGCATACATTAATTTCAAACGGAATTACATTGTTGTCGAGTTGGAAAAAGATCTTTCGGTAGTTCCTGAACCAGTTGTGGACACAAACATAATTGCAACGATTGAGCCTGAACCCGAGCCTGAAGTTGAAATCGTGATTGAAATAGAAGATCATATTGAGGAGTTAGAGCCTGAAATCGACAGTTCGTTTATTGCGGATGTTCCAATTTCATTTACGGACCTGGACAAGGATAATTTTGATGATTCTTATTTCAAACCTGTCAACGTTGTATTCGTTTTGGATGTTTCTTCTTCTATGAAACAAGTGGATAAAATTGAGTTGATGAAATATGCCTTGTTTCAGTTAACCGATATGCTACGTCCACAAGATAAAATTGGGATTGTAACCTATGCGAATGATGCGAGAGTATTGTTGAAGCCAACTAAAGGAAACTTGAAAGAAGACATAAAGAAAGAGGTGGGCGCATTGAAGGCATTTGGATATACTTCTGGTGGTTCTGGGATTAAGCTAGGCTATAAAGAAGCAAAGCGATCTATGATTACTGATGGGACAAATCATGTGATAGTCATTACAGACGGTGCATTCAATCGTAATTCAGACGATTACAAACGCTATGTGAAGAAATACAAGAAGAAGGGAATCAACATGTCCGTTGTTGGGATTAAAAACAAGGACGTAGACGAAGATAAAATGCGCGCAGTTGCAGAGTTGGGTGGTGGACATTTTGTGGGAATCCAAAAATTAGCGGATGCACAAAATAATTTGAAGCAAGAAATTCGTCGTTTAACGTACCGTTATTAATTGACAGAAACTTCAATTTTATAATGTGGTGTTTTTAGTTCTTCCGGAATGTTTTTTAAATCTGCCGTGCGCACTTCATACGATTCTATCGATACTTCTTTTTGAGTGAAATAATCAACAATCGATTTATTCCGTATAGCAATAATTGAATTCAGTTTTGATTCCAGTATTGACCTTCCAATCAGTTTAACACTCATTTTTCCTGTTGAAGTTCCTTCAGTTAATCCTGAATTTTGGACTAAGTAAAGTTTAAATTCAGGATTATTGTCCTTCACATTTTGCCAATCACTTGGATCGAATTTTTTCTTTGCTTCGTTAATTGCAATGAATTCAATTTCCTCCTCCGTATGGGTCATTTGAATAAATGAAAAATACAATGCCGGTTTTGATTTACATATTTCTGCAATTTGATCGAGCGTTTGTTTCTGCTTGTCATTTAGGGATTTCTGACCGTAATTAAAATCCATTTTTTCAAGGTCTTCCGGGTTTGTTCCTGCAAGACTTGACACTGCAGACATTGGTTTTGATGCTGCTTTAGCGATAAACTTCACGAAGGTTTTCCAGATAATAGGGAAGAGTTTAAAGTCTGGATCAGAAGGGTTTCCAGTAACTGGAATGTCAAATTGTATATTATCGTTTTTATCTTTTAATAATACCATTGCGAGTTTAATAGGTACTTTGTATGCAGAGTCGCTTGTTTTTAATTTTTTTCCAAATTCCAATTCTCGAATATCGAAACGATTATTATTTACCATTTCAAGAGCAGTCATTTCTAAGTCGACGTCATAATTAAACTTCCCTTGTGTCATCGGTGAGGCAATGTAGTATTCAGAATACGGTGAAAAGGCTAATAAATCTAAGCTTTTTATACTCGATTTAAACGATATATTATCCATTTCAACTAAATCGAACTTACCTGTTCCTGATATTGTGCCAGTGCCACCAAGAACCATTGAGAAATCACTTGTTACGTTTCTTGAATTATCGGCAATGTTTTTAGTTGTGATGTTTAATTCTGAAATGGTATATTGAAAAGGACGGTCTAAGGTGTTGTCCGTATAATGAATAATTCCGTTTTCGATAGTTGTCGTTCCTATTTCAAAGTGAAATGGTGTTTCTTCATTCACTAGGGTATCCTTATTATTCAACTCAGTACTATCAATAGGGTGTTCAAGTTCCAAAACTGGCTCAAGAACATAATCAATGTTTGTATTGGTTTGATTTAAAGTGGTATATAGTACAGGTTTATGTAATAACGTTTCAGAAAAATTGAAGTAAAATTGATCCATATTTATGGAATCTATAATTACTCCTGCTGAATCAATCGAAGTAAAAGGATTTCCCATTTTATCAATGATATTCAGTTTTGAAATGGACGTACTACCTTTTGCAAAAACTGCTGCAGGACTGTCTAAATCACCATAGAATTTTAGATC
>JBFHHS010000171.1:0-6085 GCA_041596895.1 Crocinitomicaceae bacterium
GATACAAGGTGAAAGACTTGGAGCTTTAATTGACGAGTTTTTTCGCGTCTTCAACAATCGCTTTGGGGAATTGATTAATGCGCATAAGTTCAATGGCATTTCCCATGTCTGGATTACCAGGTGAGAGCGTATAGTCAAATTTGATTTCATTTTCAAAAACTTCTTCTCCCAAATGGAAGGTGTTGAATTGATTTTTGAGTTGTTCACTAAGTTCTAAGTCATGAGAGGCAACAAAAACAAAACCACCTGATTTGTGCAGGTAAGTGAGAACGGAACTCGCTGCAGCTACGCGTTCAATCGTATTAGTGCCTTTGAACAATTCGTCGAGTAAGATGAGCTTTTTACCGCTGAATTGATCGTCAATTATTTCTTTGACGAGCTCTAATTCCTTCATGAAGTAGCTGGTAGATTCCATTAGATCATCTGAAACTCGAATCATTGTGTATAATTTACAAAATGGGAGTTCAAAACTTTCAGCGAAAGCAGTATTGAGCGTTAGTGCACTCAAGTGATTTAGTCCTATCGTTCGCATCAGGGTCGTTTTTCCGGACATATTAGATCCCGTTAATAAAAACGATTTGACTTCAATTTTTAAATTGTTTGGAATGCATTTGATTATTAAAGGATGTCGTATGTTTTTAGCGGAGATTGATTTGCCAGATGTAATTGTCGGAATGCAGAAATTGTCTAATGTAGTGCGTAACCCATGAACTGACAATGCGATATCAATTGAGGAAACGTAATCGAAAACTGATTCAATGTCTTTTTGTTTGTTTGCAAGTCTTTGGGCGGCACTAAAAAACAGTAAAGGTTCTAAGAGAAAAATAATCTTAACCATTTCAATTAAAAACCAATAAGCGGCTTCTAAATCACTGTCTAGTTTTTGGTCGAGTTTAAAAAACGACATTCTTCGTTTTATAGAATTTACTGTTTTTATAGAGGTCTTAATGCTAGAAGTTTTTGGGCTAATTTTAAGTTTAAGTAGCTTGTGTGCTACCTCGCTTAGTATTAATAACTGGGGAATCGAGTCGACAAAAACACTAACTCTATTTTTAAGTGAGTAATGAATGATGACATGGATTGGGAGTAATAGCAGTAATATTAAAGAAAATGTACTCCAGAAAAAAGAAAGGATGATTGATAAAGCAACTAGCGAAGAGAGTACAGGAATAATTATTGCCCATCTTGGTTTTTGAAATGTTTCCGATTGAAATAGGTCCGATATATAATAGGCTTTGCGTGAGCTTAAGCGTGAAAGTTGGTATTGAACTTGTATTTTGGATTCCTGATTATTTTGAAAATGTTTTATGATGACTTCTTGTTCCTTAAATTGTTCTTTTCGATTTTTTATGGTCCGTAGTTGATTGTATAAGGCTTGTTGTCCAATACGTGAATGGGTGCGGTCAACTAGACCAAAAAATAGTTCAAAATCTAAATCGTTACATGTTTGCTCTCCAATTGTTTGAATGGCTCTTATGTCTACTTTTCGATCGTGATATCGACGAATGTGATTAAAATTTAGTTGCTCAGTCTTGATTCTACCAAAGGAATTACGCAGTTCGTTAAGACTTCGTTTTTTGCGATTAAACATGGGGGGAATTATTATCTGGAACAAATTCCAAGAGATCTCCAGGTTGACAGTCCAAAACTTCACAAATTGCCTCTAACGTAGTGAATCGAATTGCTTTTGCCTTGCTTTGTTTCAAAATTGAAAGGTTCACAACCGAAATTCCAATTTTTGCAGATAGCTCTTTTACTTTCATTTTTCGCTTTGCTAACATTACATCAAGATTTACAATAATCGCCATACCTTAAATTGTTAATGATTCTTCAAAAGAGGAATAAAATTGGTCGATATTCTCTTTGTTTTTATTCCAAGAAACGATACCAAAAACCGTGACACTCGTTAGGTTTACCGTTGGGTTTTCACTATCTGTTGCATTGATATCGATGTATATATTTTCTCCCCAAGTTCGCATTCCAACAGAGTTTCCTGCTAATATTTCCAAGGTTGATGGTTTGAAATCATACAGCGTAGTTTCCGAATCATTGATTTGTTCTAAAATTTTATCAAATAGAAGTGGTGCAGGTATTTCTGATTTAAACGAATGGGTGACTTTTTCGTTTAAAAATCCCAGGTGTTTGATGAACCAATCTTTGTATTTTAACTTTCGTCTCAGCACTAGGTTTAAGCCAATGAGTAAAACAATTGGAACGAAAATCAGAAGTGCGTAATAGGGGTTTTCCAAGAAGTGATTTAGTAGTTTATAACCAATAATTAGGCATATACTAAGTAAAAAGGGAACCGGTCTCATAACGTTTAAATTTACTCAAAGGTAAAATAAAATTAATGATAAACGTTAATTTATTAATGTTTATGTTGTGTTATCGTTCTAAAAGTCAAGTTAATTCGTGGAGTTTTTACTTTTTTTGTGGGAGGGAGGCGATGCAACCAGTGTTTTTGAGTTGTTCCTTTCATAACTAAAAGGCTTCCTTTCTCAAGTACTATGGATACGTTTTGTTTCGTTTTTTTATGTTTGAAGGAGAATTTTCGCTCTGCACCAAGACTCAATGATCCTATGGCTCCGTTTTCTTTAAGGTCTGTTTCGCCATCGCTATGCCAAGCCATTCCTTCGTCTCCATTATGATAAAGGTTCATTAGGCAAGAATTGTAAGTTTCGCCACTGACTTTCTCTACCATTTGTTTTAACTCAAGCAAGGCTGGTGTCCATGCAAGTGCAACTTTAGTTCGGTTGGAATAAGTGTATTCAAACGGTTGGTCGGCATACCATGCCACTTTTCGTTTTGTAATGATGAGTTTTCCAAAGAGATTTGCTTCATCATTTCTCCAATCAATATTGCTCAGGAGTTCGTTGTAATACGAGGTGATTTGTTGTGCACTTAGAATTGGTCCATAATAAACGGATTCACCATCAAAAGGCAAGATGTTTCGTTCAATGTTAGGGTTGAATAAATCCATTATTCTTCAGACCAGACGGCCAATTCATTTCCTGATGGGTCTAGAAATTGAAACCGGCGTCCTCCAGGGAATGAGAAGATCTCTTTTGTAATTACTCCTCCATTTGCTTTTACCGTTTCTAAGCACGATTCAAGATCATTGTGATGCAAAACAACGAGTGCACCGTTCACAATTTTAGCATCTGTCTGTTCAAAACCACCCATAACTCCACTCGAATCAAAAGCCGTGTATGTCGGACCATAATCGGTGAATTTCCATCCAAAACATGTCGAGTAAAACAATTTGACTTTCTCTAAATCATTTGCTAAAAACTCAATGTAATTGATATGATTGTTTGGTGTAGTCATCGTATTAGCTGTAACGAACGTTTTTTAAAGGCTCTGTTTCTTTCTTTTGTTCAGGTACTTTTTTGTTTTTCTTCCCTTTTTTGGGGGCATTCGCATTCTTCGTTACTTTGATTTTTACTTTCTCGGCTTTGATTTCCCTTCCTTCAGAATAAAAAATAGGTGAGGGAAGTACAAGTTTTCCTTTTTTCTTGGCTTTGAAAAAGTAGGTGATTCCGAATGTGAATTTTGTTTGACCTCCCATAGTCACCATGGAGTTACTTTGATTTGGTCCGCCAACAATTTCATAGTGCTTTAATCCTGAAAAATGCATGGAGTCTACTTTTGCTTTGACTTCATACTTCACACTGAATGGTTCATTGACTTGGAATTGATTTTTGTCAATTCGTGTTGTAATTTCTTGTGCATAAACCGATGAGGAAATGCAACAAACAATAAAGATCGTTAATAAAAGTGCATATCGTTTCATAGGACTAAAGATAATTAATTTGCATCAAAATAGTCAAAAGGAAGGTTCAATTCCCATGCTCCACCGATGTAAATTTGTTTGTAAACTTCTTCCGTAGGATTGATTTCGTCTACTTGTATTTCCCAATCTCCTGTCCACTTTTCAACAATAGGATCGAAGTAACCATCGTAAAGGACGTTATGTCCAGCTCGCGAGGTGTCTATTTGCGTTATTCCGTCTTCGTCTGCTTCGTAATGAAACGGATAGGATTTGATGAAACTAATGTGATCTCCCTCAACAAATCCTGCAACTTGTATGGGAAGTTCAGATATTTTTGAAAACTCAGCATCAACAGAGGTTCCTGAGAATTGACCATTTTCGAATTCAACATCTAATTGAAATACTTAAGGCTGATTTGGCCCAAAATGCACTTCATCATAATTCATTTCTCCTTTCCAAGTTTGCATCATTCAGTTTTAAGGTTGTAATTATCAAATACGTGAACGGTTGAATGGAGAAACTTGATTTTGAATTTCATTGAATTGTAAGCGTTATTGTTCGAGGTAAATGGTATCCTCAATTGTACAATGGTTAATGAATTTATCCATATAGCCTTCTTTTTCGATTTCTATACTGTTTCCTTTTGAGGTTGAAAACTGAATGCAAAATTCACCTGAATTATTAGTTATAGAATAACCATTCGCATACCTAACCCATGCGCTATCAACTGGAAGTTGAGTGTTTTGATCAAGAACCAAAGCGCTGCAAGAATAATCTCGTTCACAATACACTGATGTGAAAAGAATAAATACAAATGATCCTAAAAAGAGTTGAATGGATTTTAGCTTCATAACGAATCAAATTTCTGTTTCATTGTAGGGTTTCCATGGGTCAATTTCTTGATTGTTAAATCTTCTGCTTTGTTGTTTGCCAAGCGGAGGTTGTTTTCGGAAGACAATAAGGCTTCCTTTGTTTTGTTTAAGTGAAGAATCGTTTTGTCAATTTCATCAATCGCCGTTTTGAACTTTCTACTTGCCAAGTCATAATTCCGTGCAAAGCCTTCCTTAAAACTGTTTATTTTCTCTTCAAAATTAGTAATGTCCACGCTTTGATTGCGCATCAAATTCAGTTCAGCTTTGTATTTCATGGAGTTCATTGCCGCGTTTCGTAATAAGGTGATAATCGGAATGAAGAATTGAGGTCGTACCACATACATCTTATCATATTTGTGCGAAACATCGACAATACCTGAGTTGTAGAATTCGCTTTCAGCTTCCAGAAGGGTAACAAGCACAGCGTATTCACATTTCTTCTCTGTTCTGTCTTTGTCCAGCTCTTTGAAAAAATCTTCATTGCGTTTTTTGGTTGCTGTTTCATCTCCTTCATTTTTCATCTCAAACATGATGGAAATGATTTCGTTCCCATCTTCATCTGATTCTCGATAAATAAAATCGCCTTTACTGCCTGATTTTGAATCGTTATCTTTTTCAAAGTATGCATTTTGAAAACCGGTTGCTCGCAGCTTATTGAACTCTGCTTCACAGTGTTGTTCAAGTGTTTCACCAATCATTTTGGTCGAAAGCTTCAGTTTCATTTCTTTACGAAGTACAATTTCTTCGTCTTTCATTTTAATTATGTCGTCTTTTGTTTTTAGTTCTGCGGCAAATTTTTCATTCAATGATTTTTCCAACAGTGCTTTCTCAGTTTCTTTGTTTTTAACCGCGTTAGCTAAATTGTCGCGCTCTTTTTCTATTGCTTTGAGCGCTTCAGAAACCGAGAGTTTCTTGTCCATTTCTGCAAGATTAATCTTCGATTTCATTTCTGCTATTTCAGCTTCCTTTTGTGCAAGTTTCTCAGCTAGTTCACGCTCGTTACGAGCTTTCAATTCTGTGATCTCTTTGTCCTTCTTGGCTAAATCTGCTTGAATGCTATTCATTAAGTTTGCTTCTGCCAATTTGATTGCGTTTTGCTTGTCTTTTTCAGCCAAGTCCAATCTACTGCGCAATTCTTCTTCAAATTGATGATCGCGCACTTGCTTTAGAATGTCGGCAAATCCAGCTTCGTCTACTTTAAAGGCTTTTTTACAGTTGGGACAAATAATTTCGTTCATTGTGGTGTTTTTTTTCGATTTTGATAGCGTAAATCCTATGTTAAAACGGATTACTTAAGCTAAAAATTAAAGATAGAAGTTATTTGAGAGAAATGCATGTGTTTGCGAAACGATTTTTTACAATCCAATACGTTTATACTTTTTATTACTGATCAATTTAATTGGGAAATCCATTTACAAATCCATCCTTTTATTCTGGTTCA
>JBFHHS010000172.1:0-6047 GCA_041596895.1 Crocinitomicaceae bacterium
AAATATTTGCTATTATTTCCTGTTTTATCATATTTTTTTCATCTTCTCCGAAACATTTTCGTTAGACATAAGCGAAACATGTTTTTTTACTGTCTATTCTAAATATTCCACATATTTTATGCTTTTTTTATTAGTAGAACGAAAGTAATAAAATTAATCCTATTGATTTCGTTCATAAGTCGGATAGAATAAAAAAAGCGACCATTTCTGATCGCTTTTAAGTTATTTTACCATTCCACCTGGCTTGCAACAGGCAGGGAGATCTTTTACGGCCTCTGGATTAGCAGGAATTCTATCTGCATCATATCCAGTCTCCGAAATAATTTTTCGGATTTCATCCAAAGAAATTTTCTTAGTGTTATACTTCACTGATAATTCTTTATTCTCCAAATTTAACTCTGCATACTTAACTCCGGTTGTATAATTCAATTTTCCCTCTAGTCGTTCTTTACACGAACCACATTCTGCTGAAGTTTTAATTGTAGCCGTTGCAATTTTTGATTCTTGCGCATTGGTTATTCCTATCGATAGAAACAACACAAATACTGATAATAATACTTTCATAACCTTTCTATTTTTGAGCTTCAAACTCATTCATTAATTTACTTTTCTTCTTCATTCTTAAGGGTAAATCGAACACCTAAATATCCATTAATCCCGTAAATTGGTGCCCATACTCTTGTTGCATCAAACGTTGAATCAAAAGGATTCTCACTATTTATAATCGGATTGTATTGTCGATAATTACCAAGATTCTCTCCTCCTACATAAAACTCCCATTTCTTATAATTATGGGTGATTTGCGCATTGACGATTGGGAAAACTTCACTACGATTATCAGTAGAAACAGCCCCATCTTCCATTATGACTTCTGGCAATCTTGACGATCCATAAACAGATGTCGTTAAGTCAAATTCCCATCTTTTATTTCTCGTTTTATACGCAATATTGACAAAACCGCGATGCTGAGGAATCATGACTTGTTGTTGTAACTTTCCATTATATGTTGCACGCACGTCAAGGTATTTATATGCAAGTCGCACATCAATTGTTTTACTAACTGCATATGCCAATTCTGCCTGAAAACTATGTGAAAATGAGGTTCCACTTAAGTTTGTAAAAACAATTTGGCTGGAGTTAACATCACGATCTACAATCATCTGATTTTCAAATACTGTATAATAATAGTCTGTAGTCAAAGAACCTTTCCTTTTCAGGAATTTAAACTCTTGCATCACGCTCCCTCCGATGTTCCACGAAATTTCTGGAGTCACCGTATCCGGAGCAATCCACGTTTTAGAATTTGCAAGCAACGAAACATTATCAATCATGTAATTTGGCACTCTCCACCCTTTACCAATGGTAAACCTCAAGTCGGTATACTCTGTTAATATATACTTCAAATGAAGTCGTGGCGAGAATTGCACACCGAATAAATTGTGATAGTCTACACGAGCACCTGCAACAGAAGACAATCGCATACCTGTAAATGTGTATTCAACAAAAGCACCAGGTACAATTTCAACACGATCATCATTAAGAGAATCCATTTGTTGCTGAATATCAGAGTAAACTCCGCTTACTCCAATTTTAAACTTATGATCTGAACTCCCAATAATTCCATCATAAATGGCATTGATGTAACCTCTTTTTTCTTCACCGGTAAAGCGACGGTTTCCAAATGAAGCGTTGGTTTGTTGATACTTCGCATTATACACTATTCCAATTGAGTGAAGTGGTTTCTTCATAAAGAATCCTGTCTTTGCGAAAATATCAGCATGTTTTGAATCTATATTTACACTATAAAACTTAGTCGTGTCGCCTCGCATATTATTTGTCTGACCTCCAACCTTATTTTCTTGATAAACATTCAAACCAATTTGAGCTTCCATTTTTTCACCCTGAAAATGATAGCGATTCATTAGAGCCACATTGGTTCCATTTGGCATATCACGAAAATTATCATGATTAAAATCCATTTCTATAAAATGACCAGAACCATGGACAAACCAGGCCGAACTCCATTTGTCGTTTAGCTTAAAGCCTGTGTCAAAATTCAATTCTGCTCGCCCCATGACACTGCCATAAGCATTCACAAAAATGCGATTCATATTTTGTGGTTTCTTCACTTCAATATTGATTAAACCAGCCATCGATTCATACCCATTCACTACGTTTCCAGTTCCTTTGGTTATTTGCATTGAGTTGATCCAAGTTCCTGGCAAAGAGTTTAAGCCGTACGAACTCTCTAGGCCTCTTAAGTATGGAATATTTTCGAATTGAATTTGAGTATAAACACCATCGAGTCCCATCATTTGAATTTTCTTCGCTCCAGAAACAGCATCGGTTACATTTACATCCACAGATGCATTGGTTTCGAAAGATTCTGACAAGTTACAGCAAGCTGCTTTGCGCAATTCACCAGCCCCAATCTCCTCCACATGCAATGTTTTCAAACGAGAAATATTGTGTGTTCCTTTTTTATGTGAAGCCACAACTTCAGGCAGTAATTGGTCTGAGTACAAAACAACTTCTAAGGAAATGAATCGATCCTTTTTTGTAACAACAATGGTATCTGATGTAAATCCCATCGCGCTAAACACGAGCGTGTCCGGTAATTCTTTGGGAAGAATAATTTCGAAGGTTCCTTCTTCACTTGTAATAACACCTCGGTTAGCACCTAGTAATTTTACTTTTGCTCCGTATATTTTTGATTTTGTTGCATTATTGGAGCCTAATACAACACCTTTTAACTGTGCTTGAGCCGAATTCATCGTAATGAATAGCAGCAAGCAAATTATAATTGCCTTCATTTATTGATTAATTTTTAATTAATAATTCGTTGAATCATCAATTAAAATCAAATAATAAAGACCTGTTTTTTAATACGTGAAATTTTGGGAGAATAAATCGGTGGGTCATCATATAGATGCGCGATATACAATCGCTCCGCTCGAAAAACCTCAATGCCGAATGCAAATGTATTGGCAGCAAGTGCAGGTCCTAAGTTAAGATATACATCATCTTGAGACTGATAAAAATCCAGGTCCACTTTAAAGTACTCAACACTATCAGAGCAACAATCATCATCTTTTTCGCTAGAAATGTGACAACATGCAGCTTCTTTTACCACATGAGTTTCACATTCATGCTCGTTTTGAATAAAATAAGAAATACTCGTTCCATCCTCTGAACAAACATGTTTAAAGATGTTTATCCCCACATTCCCGATGAATAAAATCATCAACAATGAAATAATAAATATGGACTTAAAGTTTCTCACTGACACAAAGTTAACGCATTCTATTAAAAGATTAACACTAGAAATTCATCATTCTTGGAATGTTTCCGTTAATTTTGTCAAAAAAACAGCAGATGAACATACCAGTTACCGTATATGCAGAAATGACACCGAATCCTTCAACGATGAAATTTGTTGTGAATAAGCATTTGCTAGGCACTGGGGATTCGGCACAATTTAACTCAATGTCTGAGGCAAAAGGCTTTTCTCCATTAGCGGAGGAATTATTCAATCTTCCTTTTGTAAACGGAGTTTTCTTTGCTTCAAACTTCATTACAATTACAAAAACAGATAACTTATCTTGGGATTTCATCACCATGGAATTGCGCGAGTTCATAAGAACGTGGTTGGCAGAAGGAAAGGAAGTTTTAATAATGATGCCTTCAAAAGAACCTGTTCAAAAAGTAGATGAAGCGCCTAAAAAAGTATTCGCAGCTTCGGAGTATGATGATGCAATTTGCGACTTGCTAGATGAGTTTGTTCGTCCTGCGGTTGAAAATGACGGTGGAGCAATTGACTTTCGTGGATACGAAGATGGAATTGTGACCGTTATACTAAAAGGGTCATGCGCTGGATGTCCTTCAAGTACGGCAACATTGAAAGGTGGGATAGAAAGCCTATTAAAAGCGCATTTACCTGAAGTAAAGGAAGTTGTTGCTGAAAATGAAACAGTATAATATGAAATCTCTTTTAATTGTTACACTCTTACTTTTGAGTTCAACGCTTACTAGTTGTGATAAGGAAAAAGTAAAAATGACAATAGTTAAAGATTGTACGGGGGTATATTTACGTGATAATAGTCGCGATTATTACGTGTGTAATGATGAGATCTTAGGTAGTTATTCGGCTGGAGACAAAATCAAAGTTAGTTTCGACGAACTCGAAGAATGTTTTGGAATACTAGAACCTGTATCCTGTGAAATGGCTCACCTTTACGAAAGCAAGATTGAGGTTACCGAAATCTTCTAATTAATACCATCTAAACATATCGTCAAAGACACGTTTACCCCAAGGTTGACCAGCAAATCTTTTTTCCAATTCTACACGAAGTTCTTCCATTGTGTAAACATCATTTTTACCAATTTCATAATCCAAAGCACCTTCAGGTGGCTTCATTGCTTCAACACTTTTCGCAAAGTAGATAATACCTCCATCCTCGGTTGCCAATCCTAAAATTGCACCGGGTAAGCCATTGAATCCTTCCGGACCTATCGAAGGAACGATATCTACGGAAAACCAAGCATAAATACGCGTCGTGTCATTCTTCTGCCAAATCGCTTTACGGCACATATAGTTTCCGATTTTACGTTTGCTTTCGGTAACTTTCCATTGACGTTTTTGAAGTGAATCCTTTACATAAACATTATTTCCCCAAAGGTCTAAAATGATAAGTACCTCATCTTTTTTAAGGTCTTGATGCGTTACATTACGCTGAGTTGTATATCTCATGAAACCTTCGTCTTCATCTTCGTTCTCAACAACTTTAAATGACGATCTATTTTCATCAAAATATAACTCAAATACTTCCACTCTAATTTTGTTTTCCTCTGTTAGAAAACGTTTCATTCGTTCATCTTCTCCAAACTTCTTTTTCAAATTTGTCTTTCGTTCGAACGTAATTTTACCTGAAGTAATTTGTCCGTGCACGCATGTAGACAACAGAGCTATCGCAACTATTGCCAAATAATTTTTAATGCCAACCATTGAAATCTTCCTCTTTAGTTTTTCTATTATTAAATCGTAATGTTGCCTTCAACAAGAAGTATCGTGAAATAATAGTTGTTCTATAATCCGTTACGATATTCCCGTTTACTTGTCTTCTTGCATTTACATTTTGATTCAGGATATCATTTCCAATAATCGCAATGCGTAAATTCCCTGTTTTTAAGAAAGACTTACTAACCTCTGCATTCCAAATAAAGAACTCTGTATTGTAGAATCCACCTCCTGGCTGTGCATTTCTTGTGTATGTCCCTTCAGACCCAATAATAAATCCTAGAGGTAATCTCCATTCAAAACCTACACCATATTCCTCTGTAGTAAACGGAGTGCTCGAAACAGAACTCAATGAGCTAACAGGATTATTGTAGGATAAATAACTTGTTACGAAAACATCCAATGAATCCCATTTAAAATCGAAATCAACCCCACCGGCAATTTCATAATTCTGAGTAACATTTTTTTCATTTTGAATGAAGTTCGAATATTTACTGTAATTCGCATTCATATTTGGTTCAATCGTAAAAACACGACTAAACATTGGAATTCCACCACCTGCCCATAGACCTGTATACATGTTGCCATCGACGTTAACTGTTTGAGTCACCGCTCTACCCAGATTATCGTACGTTGTTGAATTTGCAAAAGCGTTATCAGTAAGACTTAAATAACCACCAGCCCAAACATAACGCCCTGACATCGCTTGCCATGTATTAAAATTCACATTAATGTTGTGATTATAATTTGGTTTTAAATCAGGATTACCCAATTGAACTCTATTTGGATTTGAGTTATCAGGAACGGGTTGTAAATCTGTAATGGATGGTTGAGAAGAAGTGGTATTATATTCAACTCTAAAACGTTTAGACATACTTGGCTTAAACTGATATCTGAAATTTGGTAATAGGTTTGTAATATTTTGACTTACCGTTGAATCCGTAATCTGATTTATATTTTGAATATCAATGTTTCTCAATTTGACTCCCGCACTGATAGTATGTTTTCTATTTTCATAAATCAGCTTAAC
>JBFHHS010000173.1:0-6042 GCA_041596895.1 Crocinitomicaceae bacterium
TACGATTGGAAAATTGGGATTTCATTAATTACCTCTTTTGCAGCTCGTGAAGTCTTTGTTGGATCTATGGCAACAATTTATGCCGTTCAAGACGATGGAGAAACAAACAGACCATTAATTGAGAAAATGCGCGCAGAGAAACGTTCTGATGGAACGCCTGTGTATACGTTGGCTTCAGGTGCATCATTGATGGTGTTTTACGTGTTCGCGATGCAATGTATGGCAACGTTGGCCGTCGTAAAACGAGAAACAAAAAGCTGGAAATGGCCTTTAATCCAAATGGGATATATGGGTGTTTTAGCTTATCTTGCTGCTTGGATTACATTTATTGTACTTTCATGATACAACAAATCATCGTCATAGCAATTTTGGGAATCGCAATATTCTACCTCGGAAAGCAATTCTATTATCGTTTCTTTGCCAAGAAAACGAAGTGTGATTCTTGTGCAGTAAGTCAACTTAAACTATAGAACGCATATTAGTTCTTATTCGAAATCAACACCTTGTTTATTCAATAGTCGCTTCACAAACACAGCGAAAAATGCCAAATAGGCGAAGCAAAGTGTTCCCACAATAAAAGATGGTTGTATTCCAATTACATCAGATAACTTTCCTTGAAGAGGAGGAATAATCGCTCCACCTAAAATCATCATGACTAAGAAAGCAGATCCTTGCGTTTGATATTTCCCTAATCCAGCTAGTGACAATGAGAAAATACAAGGCCACATAATTGAGCAGAATAAACCTGCACTCAGAAAGGCGTACACGGCAACCATACCAGTCGACATCAACCCAATAATTGTGGCGATTGCTCCCAAGGTTCCGAAAACACTCAATGTCAAAGCAGGTTTGTCATTCGTTGCAAAGAAGGCAGCAATTTGTATTAATACACAGATGATGTACCAGTATAGCGGTACAATATCATACCCTGCAATTTTTGTAAAGAACAATACAACGCCAAAGGCAATCAATGGAACGAAAAAGCGAAGCAGTTTTTTAGTGCTATCTGTCAAGTTGAACGCGTTAATCGCACCTGCCCATCGACCAATCATAAGACTTCCCCAATACATGGCAACGAAAGGAGCAATTTGTGAAGATTCATATCCTCCAAATTCATCTTTTGATAATAGCTCTCCTAAGTTACTTCCAATCGCGACCTCAACTCCTACATAAACGAAAATGGCAAGCATCCCAAGGGTAAGTTGTGGATATTGCATTGCTCCCCAACCAATTTTTTGCTTCGATCCTTTCAAAGAAGCATATAAAAGTCCTACAAGAATAACAACCAGTCCACCAGTCCACCCAATGATACGAATGCGTTCTGCGTCTTCAACAGTCCAATCCAAACCTGATTTATAACTATAAAACACAGGAGCAAAACAGACAATGAGAAGTCCCGTGATTAAAAGTAATGTACGAACCGCTTTGTTTAGGTCTTCTGATTGTATTTCATCTTCGGTAACAATTATTTTCCCATCCGGAACTTTTTTCGAGAATCCAAATAAGGCAGCTACTCCTAGAAATAACCCTCCAACACAGGCATACAAAATGATAACCTTAGATAGGCTCAATGATTGTATCATCTCCTCACTAATTGCGGAAGCAGTTCCGAAGAGTGCTAAGGACACGATTAAGGGTCCTATTGTTGTTCCCAGGCTATTAATTCCACCTCCAAGGTTAATTCTACTCGAACCGGTCGATTCATCTCCCAAAGAAATCATAAATGGATTCGCCGAGGTTTGCTGTAATGAAAATCCCAATGCTACAATAAATAATCCAATCAACATTCCTGTGAACATGTTTAGATAAACTGAAACAATCATTGCTCCAGCACCTAATGCTGAGAATAATAAGCCATAAACAATGCTTTTTTTGTACCCCCACGTTCCTACAAGGTCTTTTCCTGACTTCGTTCCAAATAAGAATAAACCTAATGCACCAAGATAATATGCTCCATAAAATGCGAAATCAATCAATTGACTCTGAAATTGATCGAGGTTGAAGTAGGTCTTACAAAATGGTATAAAAACACTATTTCCTGCAGCAATAAACCCCCAAAAGAAGAAGACTGTTGTCAGTGTTGCTAGTGCACCGTAATTCGTTTTTTGTAATGCGTTGTTGGACATAGTTTCGTGTTTAGTGAACCAAAATAGCGAGAATTACCGTGTGTTGATTATTGTTAATCGGTAAGATATCATTGAATTAGCGTTAATAAGTGGTCGTTGGAGTAAGTTTTTAAATCTCAAGAGCGATTTTGAAATAAAATAACGAACTTCATAATTGAATAAAATGGCAAGCGAATGATTACAGGAGAGAACTTTATTGGAAGAAAACGATCGGCACTTGGGAAGGTGGTTTTTTCAACAATCAACCCAGTTTTAAATCAAGAAAACGAATGGAAATCAATTGAGGCAACATCAGATGAAATAAAGGATGCAACAGCTCTTGCTTGGTCGGCCTTTAAAGTTTATCGCAAGACAACAGCGCAAGAACGAGCAACCTTTTTAGATCAAATTGCATTGGAAATTGAAGCATTGGGAGATGAATTACTTGAAATATACTGCGTTGAGTCAGGCTTGCCAAGATCACGTGCTGAAAGTGAACGCACAAGAACATTATTTCAATTGAATTCCCTGGCTGATTACTTGAGGACTTCTGAATGGCATCAAACTTCAATCGATTTAGCAGAACCGAATCGAACTCCTAATCCGAAACCAGAACTGCGAAAAACTCATATTCCTATTGGTCCTGTTGCGGTTTTTGGATCGAGTAATTTTCCGCTGGCATATTCAACTGCTGGTGGTGATACAGCAAGTGCTCTTGCGGTTGGTTGTTCTGTTATTGTGAAAAGTCACCCCATGCATGCTGGAACTGGAGAGTTGGTTGCTTCGGCGATTATTAGGGCAGCGGAAAAATTGGGAATGCCGAATGGTGTGTTCTCGAACCTAAACAGTAAAGGAATTGAGGTTGGTGTTCAGCTTGTTCAAGATTCAAAGGTGAAGGCCGTTGGTTTTACTGGAAGTATCAAAGGAGGGCGAGCACTGTTTGATCTTGCGAATAACCGACCTGAACCAATACCAGTTTTTGCTGAGATGGGGTCGATTAATCCGGTGATTATTTCGCAAGAAGCACTGAAACTAAAAGGAAGTACTTGGGCAAAAATTTATGCTGAATCAATAACCTTAGGAACGGGACAGTTCTGTACAAATCCAGGATTGATTTTAGCTATCGATTCAGCGGAACTTGATGCTTTTACTACGGAGTTGGCTCAGAAATTAGTCAATATTGAATCTGGTTGTATGCTTCATCCAGGCATTAAACACGCATTTAGTACAAATAAGAACGAGCTATTGAAACAAGATGGTGTACAGCAAATAACTGAAGCTTTGGATGTGGAAATGAATTATGCAGATCAAACAATAATTACCGTTCAGGGAACTCATTTCTTATCAAATCCAAGATTGCATCAAGAGGTATTTGGACCATTTTCATTAATTGTAAAGTGTACAAATAAAGAAGAATTATTGGAAATTATTGAGGGATTGGAAGGTCAACTTACGGGAACAATTATCGCTGAAGAAAATGAATTGGATGAGGTGCAAGATATTTTAGATGAATTACAACATCGTGTTGGAAGAGTAATTTTTAATGGAGTTCCGACGGGTGTTGAGGTTTGTCCTTCAATGCATCATGGAGGACCTTATCCTGCAACTACAGATGCGCGTTTCACTGCAGTTGGAATAGATGCAATTAAGCGCTGGTTAAGACCAGTTGCATTTCAAAATTTTCCTTTGGAATTACTTCCGGTGGAGTTGAAATAGCTATACTTTTATATAGTTATTATGACCAAGATCCCAACCTAAGTATTTTTTGAAAAATCCCTTAATCCGTGCTTTTAAACTACGTTTATTAAAGGAGATATCATAGTTGAATTTCCAATGATTACTTAAGATGCGGTTCTTCATCACACTTGGGTGACTTTTTGTAAAACGATACAGAGAATTGACACCATTCATGTAATCGAATTCATCACTCTTAGCAATATTTTTTTCTATCCAATGATCGTCATGCCACAACTTGTTGAAGTCAACCTGTTTTCTTTGCATTGCCTTTGGTTCTTTGACCCAGCCATAATGATAAACATATGCCTCAATTGGTTTCACCCTTAATTTTTCATTGTTTCCTTTTCTAAATCCTTGCGCGTCTTTATACGAATAAATGGTAGGGTCATTTCGAATAATTCTTATTTCTTGAGGATACCAATTATCCGCTGAGCCCACATAATCAGTGCTTCCGTAAAAATGTAAATAATTAAAAAGAAGTCCGTCAACGGTTTTGTTGTCTTTATGTAATTCCATGGCTGCCTGAATTTCACTCAGGTAATCTTCATGAATAACTTCATCGCCTTGAATGTAAAATGCCCAGTCTGAATCTTCTGAAACAGCTGAAAATGCTTTGTTCGTTTCAATAGCAAGAACTTTGCCTCCTTCACGAAGTGATTCATCCCATTGCGTTTCGATAATACGAATTTTGTCTGAATCGATCTGTTTAATCAGGTCAAGAGTGCCATCTTCAGATTCACCTACAGCTATGACAAACTCATCACATATTGGAAGGATAGATGTTATCGCTTCAACAATTGGATAGTCGTATTTTAACGCGTTTTTAATAAAGGTAAACCCAGAAACTTTCAAAAAGTAGTTCAATTTAATATCGCCGACAAAGGTAGTATTTTGATGTGGTAATACAATTTTAATTAATTCTGTATTGGGAATTGACAAAATGGTTTTCCTCTTTCTTTGGATTGTTTTCGATGATTTTTAAATCTCAATAAAAGATTCAGGTCATTCTTCTTAAATTCGCAACATGGAAGAGAATCAAGCTAGTTTTATTCGTGCTCAAAAACATTTGAGAAGAGATGTCTGGAAAGCATGGGAGCAATATGCCTTGATTGAAGAAGGTGATAAGGTTATGGTTTGTTTGTCTGGAGGCAAGGACAGCTATACGATGCTCGATATTTTACTTCATTATCAGAAGGAATCCACGATTAAATTTGACATCGTTGCAGTAAATTTAGATCAAAAACAGCCAGGTTATCCCGAAGAAGTTCTACCTAATTATCTAACCGAATTGGGGGTTAATTTTAAAATAGTTGAAAAGGATACTTATAGTATTGTAACCGCAAAGATTGAAGCTGGTAAAACGATGTGTAGTCTTTGTTCAAGGTTACGAAGAGGAAACTTGTATTCTATGGCCGATGAACTTGGAGCAACAAAGATTGCACTTGGACATCATCGTGATGATATCATTGAAACGTTTTTCATGAACCTATTTAATGGTTCTAAAATAGAGACAATGCCTGCAAAGTATCGAACAGATGATGGTAAACATGTGGTAATTCGACCATTGGCTTTTTGCAAAGAATCAGAAATTGAGGTTTATTCTGAGGGAAAACAATTCCCAATTATCCCATGTACGCTTTGTGGGTCTCAAGAGAACATGATGCGTAAAAAAGTGAAGAAAATGATTAAAGATTGGGACGAAGAATTTCCGGGTCGCTCTTCATCTATTTTTAACTCCTTGAAACAAATTAAGCCAAGCCATTTATTAGATTCGGATTTATTCGATTTTAAAGCGATTTAACCTTCATTTCGTTGAAAAAGGGTATTTGTTGCAATGATTTTGGCTAAAAACAGGTATAAATGCTCTTGTTTTGAATTAACGAAGTGCTTTATATTTGAATTATGGCAAATTTTATAATTCGAAAGGAACACGATCGCAGATTTTGGCACGTTCTAAGGGAAGGGCGTAAAAAAACTCTGGAGTACACCAATACGCAAAGTTTGGCTTTAAGTCGCGCCGAAAAACTCTGTAAAGAAACGGGTGGTGGAGAAATAAAAATAATCCTTGTCACACGAAACAAGGAAGAAACAACCTTACAGTGTATAAAATTGAGTGCATAGATTAACCACTATTCTCAATGCTGCCTTCTGATTATTATTGGAAGGCTTTTTTATCTTCTTCCGCCCCCGGTATATGACA
>JBFHHS010000174.1:0-5977 GCA_041596895.1 Crocinitomicaceae bacterium
GATAGCTTTAACAGGTGTACTAATTAATGACGCGATTGTTTTTCTAGATCGTTACAATGATTTATTGATGGAAGGTCATGATGTGAAATCCGCTGCAATTGGCGCGGCCGAATCACGGTTCCGTCCTATTATATTGACTTCACTCACCACAGTAGCGGGATTACTTCCAATCATTTCTGAAACAAGTATGCAAGCACAATTCTTGATTCCAATGGCTGCATCCATTGCCTTTGGTGTTTTATTTGGAACCATATTCATTTTATTCTTCTACCCAGCGGCCATATTAACTTGGAATGGATTCAGAAGATTTTTCAGAAGAATTGCGACAGGAGAAAGAAACATCGACCCAAGATCGGTTGAACCAGTATTAAAATTAGAGAAGAACCAACATGACTTTGAAAATCACTAGTATAATTGCAATTATATTCGTTTGCACATCCAGTTTTGGTCAGCGCGAGCTTTCTGCAACTGAGGCTGTATTCATTGCACTAGAAAACAATTACCAGATATTAATTGCAGAAAAGCAATCAGATATTGCCAGAAAGAACAATAAATGGTCTGAGGCTGGATTATTTCCAACGGTAGATTTGTCCGTTTCACAAAGCAATACTATTCAGGATAACACTAATAACCCATTCACATTTACTCCGGGAATTATTTTATCTCAAAGCATCAACCCATCATTGAGTCTAAATTGGAATATTTTCAGTGGATTTCGTGTGAAAATGTCGAAACAGCGATTAGAACAATTGGAAGAACAAAGTTCGAATAATGCAATTGCCATAATTGAAAACACGATTCAAGATGTATTAAAAGCATACTTTACGGCGCAACTTCAAAAAGATAGAAAGATTTTATTTGAAGACATCATGGCAATCTCTCGAAAACGTTTCAAATATTACGAACTCAAAGAAAAATACAGCAGTTCAAATTCACTTGAATCTCTTCAATTCAGAAATCAGTACTTAACAGATAGTACAAACTACTTAATGCAAGATATCTCCTACAAGAATTCGATGAGAAATTTAATTCTTTTAATGAACGATACACTTTCAACAGACACGGATTTTATTTTAACAGATCAAATTGATCTGGCAGTTGGAGAAGTCAACTTTAGTGACGCAGAAAACGAAATGTTTGCTAAGAACCAAAATTTAAAAAATCAATACATCAATTTAGAATTGCAAAACACACAAACAGCAATTCAACGATCCTTTCTTTATCCTACATTAAGCTTTCAAGCAGGTGTAAATCCAGGTTGGTCAAACATTAGAGATTTGAACAACTCCAATTTCGAAGTTGAAACGCAAAGCCTTTCGTACTATGGAAATTTAAATCTTCGTTATACATTATTCAATAACTGGAAGAATAAACGTGCTGTAGAAGTCTCAAAAATTCAAGCAGAAATTGCCGAATTAAATGTTGACAACATGAAAAAATCATTGTCGAATACGCTCCAAAATTTAATTGAATTATACAACGTTCGCACGCAACTCGCTTCTATTTCACAAGAAAACGTGATCTATGCGGAAAAAGCTTATAATCTTGCGGAAGAACGATACAATTTAGGATCAATCAACTCCATTGATTTAGCAAACTTTCAGACTACTTATCAGAATACCATGATACAACATTACGAAAACCTTTTCAATCGAATGGATACTTACCTTGAGATTTACAAAATGACTGGGAAAATTGGCTTGGAATACACTAATTAGAAATCAATGCTTTCAAGCGTTCCCTGTTTTTAATCAAGGTTTTAATTTTATCTTTTTCAGTTCGCATTAAGAAAACATAATTCGTTTTTAACGAGATATGTTCGGTATATCTATAATAGTTGAACGCCAACAATCCTGAAATAGGCATAGATAACAAATACAACAACATTGTCCATCCTCCCAATGGATAATATGCATTTACCAAAAGCAAAATGGATGTATACGTAATTGGATACAAGACCAATCCAATCAAAATTGCAACTGGAGCATAATACTCTGGATCTTTAACCAATTTTGGCATCATCAAATCAGTAATTTTATATGGTAAGAAATTATGAATTGAACCATATATAAAGAAAGGGAAGCCAAAGAAAAGCAACAATGTAGACTGTAATAATTGTCGACCAAACATTCCTGGTCGATAACTGCGGTCTAGAAAATCTGCTTTGATATCTAGTGAATTCAATTGTTGCTTTATAACTGAGACAAGTTGAGCAATTTCTTCCATTTTTTGAGGAGTATTCATAAGCACTTCGTTGATTTTACTGTGCGTATTTTTAATTGAATCTGCCACCAACTCTATCCCCTTCTTTTCCTTCTTCACATACCGGGAAGAAAGGATCTGAACAATATCATCAACTAAAAGTTCATGATCACTTGAAATTGAATTCACCAACAATGCTTCTAACCCCTTTCTAAACTCTCCGGTTAATCCTCTTGCACCTGATATCGAATTCTTTTTATACTCTTCCAAAAACGGTAAAGGGTCGATCGATTTCCCCACATTCACAAGAACAGAACTTCTAAATTTATCCGCTTCGGAATATATCAACCCAATCGGAACTATCTTTATCGGCTTGGCGGTTTTTCCTCGCTTTTGAACCTCCAGAGCAATACGCGCTGTACCTGACTTTAATTGTCGTAATTGTCGTTCTATAAAACTATTCCCTTCAGGAAAAACAACAAGAATTTTACCTTCCTCTAAAACACGGTAACATGTTTCAAAAGAGTCAACATTCGATACACCTTTAGTCTTGGATTCTGTAGCTCGATTTATTGGAATTAATCCCAACCCTCTTAAAAACCATTTTTTAAGTCCTGTATTAAAAAACGTCCCCTTAGTCATGAAAAAGATTTTCTCTTTACTAACCTGACCAATAATCCATGCATCCAATAAAGTATTAGGATGGTTAGCGATTATAATCATTGGACCATCATGCTTTAACCCTTCTACATTGTTCACCTTAACTTCTTTATAATAAAGCTTGGTTCCAATTCTTAGGAGAATTTTTAGAAGATTATATAACATGGAAGTTTATTCTTTTCTGATTTTTCTTAATCCTGAAATAAATCTACTCAATAATTCGATAATTCGACCATGAGAAAGTCTATTTTGAACAAAAGGAACAATTTTTAACAACAAATAAGCGCACTATCACTAAATTCGTTACATGAATCAAATTCCTATTTCCTATCTAAACAGTAACAATGGTATTTCTATTCTTGCTTTTGGTGACGGACCAATGATAAAGGTTACTGAAGACAACGCTATTGATATTATTCAATCGTTTATAGACCGACATAAGGACAAGCACATCTTCACCTGCTTAAGTTATGATTTAAAAAATGACATTGAATCATTGGAATCAAATAACAGGGATTATACCGGTTTTCCTAAAGCCATTCTTTGGGTTCCTGAAACTGTGGTTCGATTTGATTCTGAAAAAATGAACTTTGTTCAGGGGGAGAAAAATGACAAAACAATTGATTTTGTTCAAAATTTCATCGAAAAGGAAATAGATCAAAACTACCCCCCCTTCCCTTATAAGTTGAGTCCAAGAACATCAAAGGAGAATTACCTTAAACATGTAAAACAACTTCAAGATGAAATTCAACAAGGTAACATTTATGAGGTGAATTATTGTCAAGAATTCTTTGCTGAAAATGTTGAGATTAAAGACACCTTGAATACATACTTCAAGCTAAATACAATTACAAAAGCCCCTTATTCCTCTTATTTAAATATTGACGACTTCACCTTGTTTTGTGGTAGTCCAGAGAGCTTTATTCGAAAAAAAGAGAATCGCATTTATTCTTCCCCAATAAAAGGCACAAAAAAAAGAGGAAAAACAACTGAAGAGGATGAATACTTAAAACAAGCATTGCTTGATGACCCCAAGGAAAGATCTGAAAATGTTATGATTGTTGACCTTGTTCGAAATGATTTATCAAGAATTGCCAACCCCGGATCTGTCCAAGTTGATGAACTTTTTGGCATTCACTCTTTCGAAACGGTACATCAAATGATCTCGACCATTTCATGTGAAGTTCCAGAAAACATCTCTTTTTCGGATATATTAAAGGCTACATTCCCAATGGGATCAATGACAGGAGCACCAAAATTTAGCGCAATGCAGCTCATCGAAGAACACGAGGATTTTAAACGAGGGATTTACTCTGGATCATTGGGATATTTGCAACCCAATGGAAACTTTGATATGAACGTTGTTATTCGCACTTTAATCTACAACAATCGAACAAAGTATTTATCCTGCCCCGTTGGAGGAGCAATCACAATTAAATCAACTCCAGAAGCAGAATATGAAGAGTGTTTGGTAAAGATTAAAGGAATTTTAGATCAAATGAATGCTTGATTTCAATGCTCATATCATCAATGAATGGAATCACCTACGAACCAAGCAAATCTTCGTTTCTTGTAGTGCTGGAGTAGATTCTACGGTACTTGCTGTTTCATTAAAGCGTTTGGGATTTCACATTACTGTTATTCACATGAATTACCAACTCCGCGGGATTGATTCCGATTTAGATGCACTTTTTGTGAAAGCATTTTGCAGAAAAGAAGGCATCACATGTCTTCAAAAAACCGTAGATCTTCAATCACAATTGAAAAACGGAGGGAATTTACAAGAAATTGCTCGCAATGAACGTTATAATTGGTTTCAACATATTATTCAATCAGACTCGAACAATTTTGTTGCTTTAGGACATCATCAAGATGATCAAATTGAAACATTCTTTTTAAATCTAGGTCGAAAAGCCGGAATTATGGGACTTGCATGTATGATGAAAGAGCACAATCGTATTATTCGACCATTATTAGAAATTTCAAGAGCCGAAATTATTGATTACGCAAAATCAAATG
Organism: Crocinitomicaceae bacterium; assembly: GCA_041596895.1. Lineage (GTDB taxonomy): Bacteria > Bacteroidota > Bacteroidia > Flavobacteriales_D > Crocinitomicaceae > UBA4466. The sequence continues at coordinate 4,882 of JBFHHS010000174.1, forward strand.
GCATTGAATGGCGTGAAGATCAATCAAACGCTTCAAATAAATATCGCCGAAACTTATTGCGCAATGTCATCATCCCAGAAATTAAAACCGATGTCCCAGGAATCAATCAGAGCGTACTGAAATTGATTGAAACATTTCAGACAACTCAAACCGAACTTTCAAATAAAATCGCTCCACTTACCGTTGATTTCTCTAAACATGGAAGTATTGAAATAAGTCAATTAAAAACGTGTAGCGACAGTGAGCTGATAGAATTCTTACGTCAATCGAATCAACCTGCATCTTCGTTAGAAGATTTAAAGAAACTGTGTAATGCTCAAAAAGGGAAAAAGCTAAGATGGGGCGATCATTGGTTATTCAATGAAGGAAATCATTTGATTAAACATCCCGTAAGTGTGAAAACGGCGGTTCCTGAATTTTCAATAAAAACAGTTTCAACCTTGCCAACCGTTTTTAACAAGAAATGCATTTACTTAGATGCTGAAAAAATCGAAGGAGAATTAAATCTCAGAATGTGGAAAAAAGCCGATCGCATTCACCCAATCGGAATGATAGGATCTAAACTAGTTTCTGATGTAATTTCTGATGCGAAACTTCATGCATCGCAAAAAGCATCCGTAATGGTCTTACATGATCGCGCAAACATTCATTGGGTTTCAGGACTAGTAATTGGACGCAAGGCCATCGCCAACACAAAAACAGGGAATATCCTCCAGGTAACTATTTCTGAAGCACCTCTAAAATAGGTTCACCTCGCAATGAATTTGGATTCTGCAAGTATAAAATGTGCGCCAAGGTTGCTGCAATATCAGGAATACCAATTGTTCTAAACACTTCTTCTACTCCAACATTACGACCGTACCACAATAATGGAACATGCGTATCATAACTATATGCCGATCCGTGACTAGTTCCTTTTCGAGCCAATTCAGAATCTGTTGATTTTGCTAAAAAACCAGGCTCAAGAGTAAACACAACATCACCACTTTCCGCATGATGATATCCTTTGCGTACCATATCCATCCATTCATCATCTATAGCAGCATTATATAATTGATCTCCCGTAAATACACGTTTTACCGATGTCCACTCTTGA
>JBFHHS010000175.1:0-5975 GCA_041596895.1 Crocinitomicaceae bacterium
CAGAATCCCAAACCCCATCTCCTACATCGGCAATGGCCATTTTTAAGTGGTATACTGTATTACATTGAACAACGGCATAGGCTGTTAATTTTTTTGTGAATCCATCGTATTGGATAGTTGGACCGTTTGTATTATCAACGTAGTATTGAGGATTTACTGGAGGGTAGCTAACTCCTGAAACATTAACCCCTGAAGGATGAATGTTGTCTATGGCTACTACTCCACCACCATTTGGAAGAACCGCAATATTTTGGGTCCCACCCGGAATTCCTGGTCCCGAAATGAAGAAGGCAAAAATGTCGTTTACGTTTTCATTCACATATTCTGGGTATTCTTCCGAAGCAAACACATAGTTGAATTGAACCGTATCTGAACATGTTTCAAAATCAAACTCAAGAATTGCTGCATTAAACGTTTGCCCACCCACTAAGGCGCCAAGTTGACCATCACCTCCAAAACCGTTATCTATACCTGCACCTGGAACGTTATTTGGGCCATGTGGACCAGCGGCTGTATTTTGAACTGTCCCAGTTGTCATGATAATTCCGCTGTTAATACCAAGGTTGGTTCCGTTTGCGGTAAAACTTCCGATTGCTTGTGCGCTACCTGAATAGGTAACATTTGAGATTGTTACGCCTGTTCCATTTAATACGTTTTGAACAAGTGCAGTAGGTGTCATAGCCGTATTCGTAACCAGTTGACCAATTGACATAATTGGTGTTAAGATTAAAAATAATATGAGGGTTAAATGCTTCACTTGTAGGTATTAGACGTAAAAGTAATTAAAACGTTTGCTCTTCGAATGCAAATTTTGAACCAATTACATTAATTCATACTAGTCTAACGTAGAAACCATACGGATATTTTGGACTTCAACGATAAATTAATGAGCTTTGTCATGTATGCAAAAGATCAAATCATTTTTTTCTAGGTTGCGCAAGAACCTCAAGTTTTCTGTGACGAATCCGGATAATTTTACCGAAATATTGAGTTTCAATAGTAATGGAATTCGAGTCTTGAGCTTGGTTCTTATTTTACTTTTATTGACAAGTTTGACTTCCATTTATTTTGTAGGTGGATTTGATTCTGTTTTTAAAAATGAAGATGTATCCATCGAGCGAAATGAGTTAGAAACTCAAAGTGAAAAAATTGATGAATTGTATTCGAAAATTGATTCTCAAGAAAGCTATATCAATAATATAAAGCGGATTTTAAATGGAGAGGATACCGATGGTTTAAGTTCAGATACTACGAACAAATTAACCGAGGTTGATATTGTAGGGATGGATTCGAAGGAAACGGATGTTGAAAAAGCATTGGCGAAAAAAATCAAAGATGATATGTCGACTGGGTTGTCAGAGGTGAATAAAGCCATTGTGTATTTTGGTAATCCAGTTGTAGGAGTAATCAGTCAAGAATTTAAAGCTGGCACACATCCAGGTATTGATATTGTCACAGAAAAAGATCAGGTTGTAATGGCTTGCTTAGCAGGAACTGTGATCTATTCGGGGTTTACGAGGAAAGATGGTTATATCGTGTTTATTGAGCATCAAGATGGATACATTTCGATTTATAAACACAACAAAAGAGTTCTAAAAAAGGTTGGGACCAAAGTTCAACTGGGAGATCCTATTGCCATTGTGGGAAATACAGGGGAAAATTCCGATGGTCCACATTTGCACTTCGAGCTTTGGCACGATCAATCTCCTGTTAATCCAATTGAATATATGTCGTTTAAGCATTAATTCCTTGGAGAGAAGAAAGGTTATGATACATTCCTTTCAATGTCATGAGTTCATCATGCGTCCCTTGTTCTTTAATTTCACCTTTTGAAAGTACAATAATATTGTCCGCTTTTTTAATTGTACTCAGGCGGTGTGCAATAACAAGGCTAGTTCTATTTTTCATTAGATTTTCTAAAGCTTCTTGAACGAGTTTTTCTGATTCAGTATCTAGTGCAGATGTTGCTTCGTCTAAAATAAGAATGGTTGGATTTTTAAGTATAGCACGAGCAATACTAACACGTTGTTTCTGTCCTCCCGATAATTTGTTTCCACGTTCACCAATGTTCGTGTCGTAACCGTCTTCTAGTTCAGTAATGAAATTGTGTGCATTTGCAATTTTTGCAGCATTTTCGATTTCTTCATTCGTTGCGTTTGGCATTCCAAAAGCGATGTTTTCTTTAACTGACGTATTAAAAAGAATCGATTCTTGCGATACAATTCCGATGTGATTTCTTAAGTCGGTGATTGAAGCCTCTTTGATGTTGATGCCGTCATAGGTAATCTCGCCATGTTGAATATCGTAAAAGCGAGGTAGTAAATCGGCAAGAGTAGATTTACCACTTCCTGATTCACCAACAAGTGCAATTGTTTTTCCTACGGGGATGTTAAAAGAAACATTTTTCAAAACAGGTTCGTCGCCATAAGAAAATGTTATGTTTTTGTATTCAATCGCATCTTTTAAACCATACAATGTAGCAGGGCTTTTTGTTTCATAAATTTTTTCGTCTGTATTGAGAACTTCGTTGATACGATCTTGCGAAGCCGAAGCCTTATTCATGTTTGCAATCGATTTTGCAATGTTTGATATAGGACGAGTTAATTGTGAGAAGATTAAAATGAAACCAAGAAATTGAGGTCCTGTTAAGCTACTTCCTTCCGCAGGGTCAAGAACTAAGATACCACCGTACCATACAATAACTAGCATAACAAGTGTTACTAACAATTCGTTTAAAGGGGAAGATAAGTCTCTCTTTCTAAACGCCTTAGTGATTAACTTTTGGTGTTTGAGGTTTTCATGACGAAATGATTTTATGATCGAAGGAGCGGCATTGAATGCCTTAATAATCCTAATTCCGTTCAAACCTTCATCCATTGCTGAATATAGAGTTCCCATTTGCTCTTGGCCTTGTTTTGCAGTTCTTTTCAAGCTTTTCCCAATCACAACAATAATTAATGCTACAAATGGCAATAAAACAAATGAGAATAATGTGAGGCTTGGGCTCCAGTATATGAGTACGGCTAAGTTTATTATAATGGCTATTGGTTCTCTAAAGATTAATTCAAGCATTGAAATTACGGCAATTTCAATTTCTCCTACATCACTTTGCATACGTGAAATTAAATCTCCTTTTCTTTCATCCGTATAATAAGATATTGGAAGTCGCATGGCCTTTTCAAAAATATTGTTTCTGACATCGCGAACAACGGACATACGTAATTTTGATTGAAACCAAATGGCACAATAGCGAAAAAGAGTTTTGCCGAAAAAAGCAACACCGATGGAAAGACAGGCAAAAAATAAGGCGTGTTTAGGATCTTCTGTTACTAAGCTATACATGTAATAATCGAAGGAATCCGCATAGTATTCAAAGAAATTTATAAATCCTTCTTCACGTATTGGTTCAAGCACAACTTCCCTCTCTTCCGCAAAGATTATTTGTAAAAACGGAACGAACAATGCAAGTGAAATCAGATTGAAGATGACATAAAGCAAGTTGAAGAGGATAACCAAAAAGGCAAGACCTTTATACTTAAAAGTGTAACGATATATTTCTAAAATTCCTTTCATTAACTCACAAAGATAAGTTTTGTTTTCCTTGATGTATGAAAACGGCGATAACAATTCTTACTTTTGCACTTATGAGTACAATTAGACAAAGTAGAATAGAAGGGGTTATTAAGGAAGAGTTATCAATGCTTTTTCAACGTAATGCACGTGATTTATGCTTGGGAGCAATGGTTACAGTTACTATCGTAAGAGTTTCTCCTGACCTCTCAAGCGCAAAATGTTACTTGAGTATTTTTGCAGGTCCTCCAAAAGAAGAAGTGCTTAAGAATGTGGAGTTAAATGCCTCTATGATACGAGGTGATGTAGGGCGCAGGTTGAAAAACATGAAACACATTCCTTCGCTATCCTTCTATATTGATGATTCTTTGGATTACGCTACAAAAATTAATGAACTGCTTAAAAAAGGATAGTTATTAATGTCTCTTTCTTTATAGCGCGTCGATATCTTTCTGCAAAACGAAAGAAAAATGTCATAAACCTAATTACACGTATTTCGGTAATTGGTATTGCTGCAATTACTGCGGCTTTGATAATTTTACTTTCAGCTTTTAACGGGATCGAAGTGATGATAGAGAAGTTGTATTCAGAATACGATTCAGACATTACCATTCGCGCAGAAGTCGGAAAAACGTTCAATGAAAACAGGCTAAATCAAGCTGCAATTCGCGAAGTGGATGGTGTGGTGTTGATTTCAAGGGCCTTAGAGGAAGTCGTCATTTTAAAGCATGAACAAAAGTGGTCCAATGCAAATCTCGTTGGAGTAGACTCTACGTTTTTGAATATGAGTGGGATGTCCGATCACATGGTTGATGGTGGGGCTTATTTAGGAATGGATGGGGATCAATTTGGTTTGATCGGTGCAACTTTATTAGATAAACTAGACGGTTATGTACCTGAAAACATAGGTCACGAATCTTTAGTTTGTTATGTTCCAAAGCGTGATGCAAAAATTAGGTTGGGAAAAAGTCCATTCAAAACAGAAGTAATAAAAATTTCAGGACGATTTAATTATAATCGTGAAGTAAATGCTCAATCGTTTATTGTCCCTTTGAATATGGCCAGAGGTATGATGGATTATACCAATCAGATATCTGCATTATACATTGATTGTGATGAAAGTGTAGACAAAGAAGCCGTAAAAAGTAAAATCAAAGAACTTGTTGGTCCCGGTTTTGTTGTGAAAACGAGTTACGAGAAAAATGAGTTGATTTATAAAACAAGTAAGTCGGAAAAAATTATTGTGTTGATTATTTTGCTCTTCATTTTTATTTTGGCCGCTTTTAATCTTGTGGCTTCATTAACGATGTTGTTTGTAGAGAAACTTGATAACGTCAAAACAATGTTAAGCTATGGGGCTAGTCGTGAGTTTATCTTCAAGATCTTTTTCTACGAAGGACTATTAATAGCAGGAAAAGGAATTTTGATCGGAGCTTTGGTAGGTTATTCGATTTGTTTTGTACAGATGTATTTTAATGTAGTGACAATGCCAAATTCTGGTGGAGAAGCATTTCCAATGAACGTTTCGTTGTCTGATGGTGTGTTAATTTTGTCCTTAGTTTCATTACTAAGTGTTTTGTTCTCTTTTATGCCTGTTAAATACCTGATTCGTAAAAATATCAATGCATAAGGAACCGCTAAATCTATAGTTGTTCATAAAAAACACGATTTCAATTTAATTTTTTCTTTTTTTCTGTCGACTAATTGACGTAAAAGCCATATATTTGCGCCAAAATTGACAAGTTAATTTCTAAAAAAGACGCTCAGATGTCGAATATTAAAGGTAAAGTATCACAGGTAATTGGTCCTGTTTGTGACGTAAGTTTTGAGAAGGGAGTTGAACTTCCGAATATTTTCGATGCATTATATGTAATGAAAGAAAACGGAACTCGCGTTGTTCTTGAAGTACAAGCTCACGTAGGTGAAAATTCAGTAAGAGCCATTTCAATGGATTCTACAGATGGATTCACAAGAGGTATGGAAGTATTCTCTACTGGTTCAGCTATTAAAATGCCAACTGGTGATAAAATTAAAGGTCGTTTATTCAACGTTGTTGGTGAGGCTATTGATGGTATCAACGAAGTTAGTAATGAAGGTGGTATGCCAATTCACCGTGAAGCTCCAAAATTCGAGGATCTTTCTACAGCAACTGAAGTTCTTTTTACAGGGATTAAAGTTATTGACTTGATTGAGCCTTATGCAAAAGGAGGTAAGATTGGATTATTTGGTGGTGCCGGAGTAGGTAAAACTGTATTGATTCAAGAGTTGATTAACAATATCGCAAAAGGACACGGTGGTTTGTCTGTATTTGCTGGTGTTGGTGAGCGTACACGTGAAGGTAATGATTTACTACGTGAGATGCTTGAGTCAGGAATTATCAAGTATGGTGAAGAGTTCATGCACTC
>JBFHHS010000176.1:0-5921 GCA_041596895.1 Crocinitomicaceae bacterium
CGTAAGTTCTTAGTTGCAGGAGATGGCGGATTTAACCTAACTCATTCTGAAGAGTTAAACGATTTCGTCTCCCGCTATACCCCTGCAGATTTTTTAGTTGAATCATTGAATAATTTCACAAACACGGACACTCGAACTTGGCTAAAAGAATTGGGAATTGAAACGTTTATTGGAAGTAGTAAGCGTGTTTATCCTATAGAAGGAATAAAGCCAATTCAAGTAATCAACGCAATCATAGACAGATTAAAGACAAAAGGAATTCGCTTTGAATTCAATCAACAATGGACGGGGTGGAATAAGGAAAAAATCATGTTCAAATCTGGTAAATCCATTCAAGCAGATAAAGTTGTATTTTGTTTAGGTGGAGGATCTTGGAAGGTAACAGGTTCTGACGGAAACTGGATGGAACCTTTTAAGGAAGAAGGAATAGAAACAATCCCATTTTCCCCAGCTAATTGTGCATACAAAATCAACTGGAGCAATGAATTTAAAAGAAAATTTGCGGGAGAACCTCTGAAAAACATTGCAGCATCATTTGGAAAAAAAACTCAAAAAGGAGAACTTGTAATTACTGAATTTGGCATTGAAGGAAATGCTATCTATGCATTGAGTTCGGAAATACAGCCCGTTCTTTCTAAAGGCCAAAAAGTGATTGTAGCATTGGATTTCAAACCGGTTTTTAGTGAAGCTGAAGTCGTGAAACGTATAGAAGAATCCACTTATAAAAACAGAACTGAGACTTTAAAAAAAGGACTAAAACTCTCGAACATCCAAATGGAATTTTTGAAAACGGGACTTACAAAAGAGCAATACATGTCAAATTCACAATTGGCTCACTTCATAAAACAATTCCCACTAGAACTAATAGATTCTGCAACTTTAGACGAAGCCATTTCAACTACTGGAGGCGTTTCACTTCAAGCTGTGAATGACCAATTCGAATTGATTCAAAAGCAATCGAATTATTGTATTGGAGAAATGTTAGATTGGAATGCACCAACTGGTGGTTATTTACTCCAAGCATGCTTCAGCATGGGAGCACATTTAGCTAATCGTCTGAATACTTCTTCGGATGCTTAGGCTTTGGGCGCTTATCTTCTCTTGGGCCTCTAAGATGAATCACCAAACCATTTAAGAAATTCCTCAAAATTTGATCTTGTAACTCCATGTATTTAGGGTGGTCTTCAGCTCTAAAGAACGCTCCTAGTTCACTTTTGGTAATTTTAAAATCTACTAATGCTAATATCTTTACGATATCATCATCCCTTAATTTTAAAGCTACTCTTAATTTCTTAATAATATCGTTGTTCGTAAGTGCCATGTACTTTCTTAATTGAACTGCAAGTTACAGAAAAGAGACCGTTTCAATGAATAGTTCATGCAAAAAATCCGTTTTGCAGATGAATTAGTCCGTTTTGCATAACGCTTTTGTGTGATAGAAAGAAAGAAATCACCTTTGAATCATTATTAATCATTAAATTTTAAAGCGATGAAAAAATCAATTGTCATTTTACTGCACGCAGGTTATTGGTTGTGTGTTCTTATTATACTGAACCTATTCACAGCGGCCAGTACAATTAGTGTCATTGGTATAACAAATTCAGGACCTTCATACGGTTATGTATTTCGTTTATTTATTGGAACGGCTCTAATCCCTGCCCTAATTACATTCTATCTTTATTATGTTTTTCTATTTCCAAAATATATCAAGAGCAGGAAAATTGGAAAAACGATTGGGCTGGGAGTTTTATTCGCCGTTCTCGGAGCAATAGGAGGCTCTCTTTACTTATCTCTTGGTATTAAATCCGATTTAATGACACGCATGGGAGCAGGAATTTTCATTGAGATCTTCATTATAATAACCATCATTGCAGTGCTAAACGGTATTATGGGGTTCATCATGAAAGGTTTTCTTACTTGGTACCAGGACATGAAAATCAAAGATGAATTAATCGAGCAAAATCATCAAATGGAGATGGCTCTGGTTAAAGCGCAATTAGACCCTCACTTCTTATTCAATACGATAAACAATATTGATGTACTGATTCAAAAAAATCCAGTGGATGCATCTAATTATCTGAACAAGCTGTCGGAAATATTGCGATTCATGTTATTCGAAACTAAATCTGAAAAGATTGCTTTAAATCAGGAAATGGATTATATCGCTAAGTTCGTTGATTTACAACGGATACGAAGTTCTAACAACAATTTTGTTCAATTCAAGAGATGCGACGCCAATTTAGAAATTGCACCAATGCTTTTCATGCCATTCATTGAAAATGCGTTTAAACATTGCTCAGATAAAAAATCAGATAATACCATTCAAATTAGCGTGACAATAAATGGAAGTGAAATTGTGTTTACTTGTGAAAACAAATATGATTTGAATGCTAATTCAATTGGAACAGATCATGGATTAGGAACAGAACTCATCAGTAAGCGGTTATTCGCACTGTATCCAAATAATCACGAATTAAAAGTAATCAAGACAGATACAAAGTACTCTGTTTTGTTAAAAATTCAAACCGATGAACATTAATTGTATAATCATAGAAGATGAACCTTTGGCGCAAGAACGTGCCAAAGGGTATATTTCAAAATTGCCTTCTCTTAATCTTTTAGGTTGTTTTGACAATGCAATTGAAGGTCATGAATTCATTAAAAAAAATGATCTTGACTTAATTTTTTTAGACATCAATATGGATGGTTTGTCTGGAATTCAATTATTAGAGAATAGTTCGATTACGGCCAAAGTCATCATTACAACGGCATATGATCAGTATGCTTTAAAGGGCTACGATTTAAATATTTCCGATTTTCTATTAAAACCATATTCATTTGAGCGTTTTTTAAAAGCAGTAAATAAAGTAGAATCACAGCTCGATGGATCGCAGAAAAGTAACCCCGATTATATTTTTGTTAAAACAGAAAACAGACTTGAAAAAATTGTTTTGAACGAAATAAAATTTATAGAAGGAATGCGCGATTATAGAAGAATTCACACCTCAGAAAAGAAAATAATGACTTTACAAACCTTCACTGAACTTGAACGCATGATTTCTTCAAGAGAAATTGTTCGAGTGCATAAATCTTACATGGTGAATATCAATAAAATTGAAAGCATCGAACGGAATCGAATCAAAATTGATGAAACATCCATCGCTATATCTGACACTTATAAAACGGCATTTTTTAACCTAATTAAATCATAATGCATTCATGGTGTATACGAATACGGAAATCTGGAATCGCTATATGATTAAGTCAGCTTGACTGTAAATTATGTGAACCCACGTATTTTTTTTACTAACCTAAACTTCTTTATCCGTTACGACTAAAAGAAAGTACGGATTACGATATCAATTAACGAAGAAAGAATATACTCAACACCAATTGCAATTACAATAAATCCAATTATTCTTGACAAGGCATTTATACCAGATGCACCTAGAAACTTCACAATGAAATGTGATCCTTTCAAAATTGAGTAAATAACAATTGTTGTAAAAACGATGGCTGAACAAATCACAACAATCTGCATGTAATCAGTATACACCTGGTTGTAAGTAATCAGCATTGAAATTGTACCAGGACCGGCTAACATTGGTATAGCGAGAGGTGTTAACGAAACCTCAGAACGTGTTGCAATATCTTCTTTCACCTTTGTTTTTTTCATCCCTTTATGCTCGGAAAACTTACCCGTTAATAATGCAAACCCAGAAGACGTAATGATTAATCCCCCAGCAATTTTCAAAGAAGTCAAGCTAATCCCAAAAAAGGACATGATATACTTTCCTGCGAAAAAGGATAAGAATAGTATGATTAAAATATTGAATGCTGTCCAAAAAGCAATCTTAGACCGTTCTTGAATTGTATTATCTTGTGTTAATCCAACAAACACGGGAACTGTCCCCAGTGGATTCATAATTGAAAAAAGTGCCCCAAAGGCCAATAAGAATAATTCCATTTCTGTTTTTTGCCGCAAAATTGACTAGTTTTAAGAGATTGAAGGGTTAAGCAATGGTTAACATTGGGACAAATCAACACCATCAACATTAATCAAACATGAACGAATTCACATGAAAGAACTTGGCTTAGCAATCATCGGATTTTTCTTTTGTTTTCAACTGTTTTCTCAACAGTCTGATTTACCTGAAATTACATCAAAAACTGATTTTGTAATTGGGGAAAGAATTACGATGCAATCGAAAATACTCAATCAAGAGCGTATAATTAATGTTTATTTACCGGAAGGATTTCACCCAGATTCAACCAATCGATATCCAGTTATATATTTATTGGACGGTTCCAAACATGAAGACTTTATTCATATTGCCGGTATTGTACAATTCGGAACCTATCCTTGGATTAATCTACTTCCAAAATCCATCTTAATCGGGATTGAAAATGTAGATCGTAAACATGACTTTACCTACCCTACAACCATCAAAAGAGATAAAAAAGACTTTCCTACTACAGGCGGTTCAGAGATGTTCATTTCCTTTTTAAAGGATGAGTTAAAACCATTTATTAATGCGAAATATCCAACAGCAGATACATCCACTATTATTGGTCAATCATTAGGCGGGCTTCTAGCGACAGAAATTCTATACAAACAACCAGAACTTTTTAACAATTACTTAATCGTGAGTCCTAGCTTGTGGTGGGATAATCAATCTATTTTAGAGCTTGACTTAAAAATAAATGAGTCAAAGAACATTTATCTTACGGTCGGAAAAGAGGGTAAAATCATGGAAAAAGATGCCCATACCCTCCGAGATCGCTTAAAAGAAAACAACAATGTCAACTTGAGCTTTGAATTCATGGACAAACAGGATCATGCCAATATACTACACCTTGCAGTCTACAATGGATTAGGTGCGATTTTCAAGAAAAAATAACACTTTAAAAACATCTTCAATATAAAATTCATTATATTTGTCGCATGCGATTTAATCGCGACTAACATAAAATTGATACAATGGAATTTTACGATTTAAGTGTAAACACACCACAAGGAAAAGAATTGAAGATGAGTGATTTTAAAGGGAAACCTGTTTTAATCATAAATACTGCAACCAAATGTGGTTTAGCTCCACAATTTGATGGCTTAGAAGCTTTGCATGAGAAATATAAAGATCAAGGACTAGTGGTACTTGGTTTTCCATGTAATCAATTTAGAGACCAAGAACCTGAAACAAATAACACAATGGAAGAGAGTTGCAGAATAAACCATGGAGTGACTTTTCAATTGACTGAAAAAATTGATGTCAACGGTCCTGATACACACCCCATTTTTGCTTATTTAAAAAACGAGCTTCATGGATTCTTGAGCAATAAAATCAAATGGAATTTCACAAAGTTTTTAGTTACTTCTGAAGGAAAACCATACAAACGATATGCTCCTACAACGAAGCCTCGAAAAATTGAAAAAGACATTCAAAAACTACTTAGTAATGGATAATCGAAGTGACTTACTGCATCTACAAGAACAATTGTGTTTTCCAATCTATGCAACATCAAGGATGATAACGCGATTATATCAACCACATTTAGATGCTATTGATTTAACTTACCCACAATACTTGACTATGCTTGTATTGTGGGAAAAAGACAACCTTAAAATTGGAGACTTAGGTGATCGAATTTATTTGAAGACGAATACCCTCACTCCACTCTTAAAAAAATTAGAAGCAAAAAAAATGATTGTTCGGGAGCGATCAAAAGAAGATGAACGTAGTGTAATTATCTCATTAACCCAAAAAGGTAAAGATCTAAAACAGAAAGCTTCTGTAATTCCTCTAAGACTTTTAGAATCATTAGATATGACTAAAGAAGAGCTTATTCAAATGCGCACTCTTATGTGGAAAATGCTTGATAAGTTTGAAATATAAACTACCAACCGCCACCGCCACCGCCGC
>JBFHHS010000177.1:0-5917 GCA_041596895.1 Crocinitomicaceae bacterium
GATGAGCATTTTTGGAATGCGGTTATAAGACAATGTGTAGTCTCTGTTTTACTTTCAAAGGATATAGAATCATATGGGGTGTTGAAACTTACTGAAGCTGGTGTGAATTTTAAAAACAATCCGACTTCTTTTTCTTTGTCAAAAGAACGCGATTATCTTGTGATCGATGATGAGACTATTGTTTCAAGTAATAATGGTGCAGCGGCATTTGACGATGTTTTATACGCACAATTGGTTGATTTAAGAAAGAGTCTATCTAAACAAAAAGATATTCCTCCTTTTGTCATATTTCAAGAGCCTTCTTTAAAAGACATGTGCTTACAATATCCTGTTTCTATCGAGGAATTAACGAATATTCAGGGGGTAGGAAACGGTAAAGCACAAAGATATGGTGCTCCATTTGTATCCTTGATTAAAAATTATGTTGAGGTAAACGATATTGAACGTCCTCAAGATCTTGTTATGAAATCTGTGGTGAATAAATCTGGACTAAAGGTTCAGTTGATTCAAAACATAGATCGAAAATTGCCTTTGGAGGATATTGGAAGAGCACAAGGAAAAAGTGTCGATGAAGTTGTTGAAGAGATTGAGGCTATTGTTACATCTGGTACACGTGTTAATATCAATTATTACATTGATGATATTCTTGACCAAGATGCACAAGAGGAGATTTACGAATATTTCTCTGAAGCTGAAACAGACGACTTAACAGAGGCGCATAACGAATTTGATGGTGACTACTCTGAGGAAGAATTGAGGTTGATGTGGATTAAGTTTATGAGTGAAATGGCAAATTAATCTATGCTCACTTCGAAAGGACATATTTATTTGCACCGTATTCATCTGTGAACTTAATCACAAGTTGAGTTTTATTAATAAATTCAATGTTACCATCTTCAATTAAAAAACTCGATCCATCTGCATCCTGACGGTCAAGTGAAAAGGATTCACCATCGATACCAATTGTAATGGTCCCGTTCTCGTATTTTTCAAATTGAATTGTTCCGTCGGAATATGATGAGTTGATTGAATAAGTTCCTTCTGAATTAGAAATTTCCGAAATAACTATTTCACCACTACTTTCGAAAACTGTAGAAAACCCTTGCGTATTTGCAAATTCATATAGATCAATGGACCAATTACCCGAAATTCGTTTGTCTATTTGTTTTTTCTTATCACAAGAACTCAACAGAATCAATAGCGATATAAAAACCAGGATACTACCTTTCATGGTCAAATGAAATAATAAGAGTTTTATCCGTTTGAATCAGTTTTAGGAAAAGCCTTTCTGAGTTGATACGCGCCTTTTCCTCTAGTTTAAAAATACGCGCATTTGTAATGAGTGTATTTTTGGCCTTTGCCTCCAATCTTTTACGATCAGAATCAGACCATCTGCCTTGTTCTTGAAAGACTTCTGTTTTTGAAGGAGAAACGATCACATCTAATATTGTTGGTTCAGGTAATTTGATCCAGATTGAATCGTTGTTTGATTTGATGTCAAAATTAGAATTTGTCAAATCGAGCCCATATTTCACTTCTCCTTTTACTATAAGTGTTAAGCGGCGTTTTACATTCCGATCATAAAGCTGTAGCCATTCTGTTGGACGATAGATACTTGGGGCATTTTTATAAAACTCAACAGTGTCCATTACAACTTCGTCTTGATAACTAACAGTGCTTATTTCGGCTATTGTTCTAATCGATTCAATATGAATTGGTGTATCGTCAATTTTTAGTTCATCTTCCGTACTTGAAAAGAAAAAATGATAAACGAGAAAACCAATGGCAATTAGAACCCCAATGACCAAAATATTCTTGATAAGTCGAATAAGATCTTTACTTATCATCATGTTCGCCTTGTTTAATGATTACTTTTTCAAATCCCATTTGCTTATAGAAATCCGTTAAAAACGCCTCAGCATTTAATCTTCCGTCTTTAATGATATCAGTATGTAGAATTTCTTCTCGAATGGCTGCCTCACCTTGCTTTAAAAATTTATTCTTTTCTAAATGGGTAAACGCATCTCGAAATCCACTCACACTTTCCATCTCGGTATGTATGTGTTTAGAATCCATTGAGAATGATGTAATCTCTGTTGGAGGAATTGTAATCGTAATTGTAGTTCCTGAAACCGTAATGTCTCCTTCTTTTATTAGGGATAAATCAACTCCGGCTTTTACCTTCGCTTTGCAATTAATTAAAATCTTTCGATCTCCATACTTATACCATTCATCTGCCTTGTCATCGAGTTTGATAATCTTTCCTACGGTATATTCCGTAGTCGAAAGTTCGCCAATATTGCGAATTTCATAAACTTCAACTTCTGGAAGTTTATTTTCCTCGTTGCACCCTGAAAGGAGTATGGAAACAAAAAATATGAATGTTAATTTTTTCATTAGATTAAGAAAATGGTGCTAAAGCCATCATTTGCATCCCTATTTTTAAAGCGGACTCGTCGATGTTAAACTTTGGGTGATGTACACCAAAAATCAGTCCTTTTTCTTCATTTCGTACTCCTAATCTAAAGAAGCACACAGGGACTTCCTGCGAATAAAATGAAAAATCTTCGGCCGTCAAGCGAATTGGCAATTCTTCCACATGCGATTTTCCTAAAAAAGTTTGAGCAGCTTTCCGCATGGAAGCCGTAACTAGTGGGTCATTTTCTAAATATGGATATCCTTTACTGATGATCACCTCGGCACGACCACCAGATGCTTCTGCAATCTTTTGAGCAGTCTCTTGAATCAAGATTAATGCTTCTGCACGCCATTCTTCATTCATTGTTCTAAAGGTTCCTTTCAAATGAGCTTGCGAAGGAATCACGTTTGTAGCACCCAATGCTTCGAAATGACCAAAGGAAAGCACACATGGAATTTTCGGGTCGCATTTTCGACTAACAATTTGTTGCATCGATTGAAGCATGTTCGCGCCAATCATTATTGGATCAACACATTGATGAGGAGTTGCTCCATGTCCACCTTTTCCATGAATAGTAATATAGATCTCATCACAAGAAGCCATGTAAATCCCTTCTTTGAAACCAACATTCCCAACGGGCATATCTGGGAAAACATGAAGCGCATACATTTTGGAAATAGTTGGATTTTTCAACACACCATCTTCTATCATATAAGTGGCTCCTCCTGGATTTTTTTCTTCTCCAGGTTGAAAAACTAGTTTTACTGGTTGCGGAAGCTCGTTTCTTAATTCAAAAAGAATTTCAGCTGCACCAAGTAAAATTGAGGTATGTACATCATGACCGCAGGCGTGCATCACACCATCAACTTTTGATTTATAAGAAACATCTGTTTCTTCCATTATTGGTAAAGCATCTAAATCTGCCCTAAGCCCTATGGCTTCATCATTTGATGAATGATGTTCCCCAGATATTAATGCCGTAACCCCTGTTTTACCAACTTCGCGCTTCGGGTTTAATCCAATCAATTCAAGTTGCTTTGCCACATATTCCATTGTATTGTGCTCTTGGTAGCTCAATTCTGGATTGGCATGTATGTGTTCGCGTATTCCTTTCACTTTTTTAAAAAGTTCTTCCGAACGCGAGGAAATTATTTCATGAATTGAATTAATCATTTGAAAGTCCATTGTATCCTGACATAATGAATCTAAATGAAACATAAGCCATGATGATTCCAAATACCAACTTGACTAAAGAAGGCGATATTTTTAATGCTAGTTTTGATCCAACATATCCACCCACGACGAATGTGATGGCGATGATGATTCCAAATTTCCAATTGATATTATCCGTTTTCCAATAGTTATTTACAGCCAGTATACCAACAGGTAAAAGTAAAACAAACAAACTTGTTCCTTGCGCGTCGTATTGCGACATGCCTAACGAGTATATTAGTGCTGGTACTATTATTACACCACCACCAACGCCTACAAAACCACTGAGAATTCCAGCAAGGAGTCCAATTGAAACGAGTATTATTATTGTTTGTGTTGACATTATTTAAGTCTAAAGATAAGGAATCGATTTGGAATCATTGAATCAATAAGTTGCAACCCCGTATATCAGAGTTGTCAAATCGGCCCATTAATTCAAAACCAGATGGTACAATTTTACCTAAATCTTGTGTTGCGATAAAGGAACAACTGTTCAAATTAGCTAGGTCAATCACATTAATACCTCCTGTTTTTCCATTGGGTACATAACTAAAAGGGTCATTAACTTCTCTAATTAATACTTTCATCGTTGGACTGGTCGAAAATATACCATCGTCAAGACTATACGCCTGAGAAAGAAGTTCAGTCATACCGTATTCAGAGGATATTAAATCCGTTTTTAGTCCAAGTTTCAAGGCAGAATGCAACTCTTGTTTTGTTAGTTCTTTTCTACGTCCTTTCATTCCGCCAGTTTCGATGATTCTCGCTTTTGATAAATCAGGATTGAGTTCGGCTAAATCAAGAAGCGCATAAGATACGCCAAAAATAATCACTTCTTTTCCTAAATTGATCGCCATATTATATGTGTCAATTAGTTCTTTATAATTTGAAAGAAAGTATCCTGACAGTTTGTTTTCGGTACGCTTAATTAAACGATCAACCATGAATACCAAGCTAGATTCACCCTGCTCTTGATAATTTGGTAAGAGCGCAAGGATAACTTGATTTTGAGGGTTGCCTATAATTTTATCATACCCATAATTGAATGATTTGATGTATAGTTCAATATCAGTTACTAGATGTCTACTTCTTTGTCCGCCGGTACCACTACTTTTAAAGATTGCCGCCGGATCATCCTTAGAAGAAGTTATTTCATGCGTTTTAAAAAATGAAATTGGTAAGAATGGAATGTCTTTTAATTGCTGTGGTTGAGGTAGTTGTAGACGTTCAATGTATTCTTTATAAACAGGATTGTTTGACGCTTGAAAATTGTATATTTCTAGCGCAATTTGCTCGAATTCAAGTTCATTTTGAATATTGAATATTTTTTCCTGAAGGACCATTCTAGATTACTTAGAATAGCATCCCAGCCAATACTGCCGTGGACATACAAGCTAAAGTACCACCAATTAATGCGGTAACTCCATATTTCGCTAAAAGGCTTCGTTTTTCAGGAACTAAAATTCCAATTCCACCAACTTGAATACCAATTGAAGCAACATTCGCAAAACCACAAAGTACATACGTACTCATAATCACTGTTTTTTGAGATAATTCATCTTGTATAACTCCCAAGTGTGGATATGCAATGAACTCATTTAAGATAGTTTTCTCGCCTAATAACTGTCCAAAATACATACAGTCTTGCCATTCTACACCCATTACCCATGAAACAGGAGCAAGGATGTATCCTGCAATACTTTCAAAACTCAATTGAGTGTACATACCACCAGAAGCGATTAAGTCATTCAAAGATGTCCAATCTCCGACTTTACCTAAAGTGTAGTTAACTAAAGCGATTAAACTCATGAAAACTAAAAGCATGGCACCTACATTAGCTGCAAGTTTCAATCCTTCTGTGGTTCCATTGGTAATTGCTTCTAATGCATTGGCACCTATTTTTTCTTTAGGAACTTCAAGGTTCTTGTCAATTTCTTCAGTTTCAGGAACGAGCATTTTAGCAAATACGATTGCTGCAGGTGCAGACATGAAAGAAGCGGTTAATAAATGTTTCGCATAGAAAAGTTCTTTCAACTCATCACCTCCGCCTAGTATTCCGATTACAGCTGCTAGAACTCCACCGGCAATAGTAGCCATACCACCAACCATCAAGCACATGATTTCGGATTTAGTCATGCGTTGCAAGTAGGGCTTTACTAAAAGTGGTGCTTCTGTTTGTCCGATAAAAATATTCGCAGCTGCGGAAATACTCTCCGCACCCGATATTCCTAATGTTTTGTTCATAACCCATGCCAATCGTTTCACAATCCATTGCAAGATTCCAAA
>JBFHHS010000178.1:0-5806 GCA_041596895.1 Crocinitomicaceae bacterium
AAAAAAAGTAAGAAAAAGTAAAGAAGATTTATTGACGGTGATTGATTAGTATTATTTCAAATACAATGATAGTAAAAGCGGTTAGAGGCATTTCTCAAACCGCTTTTTTCGTTCCATTCTAAAGGTTTGAAATTTAAAAGTACGAGTTAAAATCTTATCTTTATTAGAACAGTTTACCATTAAACATCATTGCTTATGTCTGAAGAAAAAGAAGAACTTGACGATTATTTAGCAAATCATTACATACATCGAAGTAATTGGTTGAGAGCTGCAGTTTTAGGGGCGAATGATGGAATTTTATCTACGGCTAGTTTAGCGGTTGGAGTAGCAGCAGCAAGTGAATTTAGAGAGCCTGTGGTTTTAGCTACGTTGGCCGGTTTGGTTGCTGGAGCATTATCTATGGCTGCCGGAGAATATGTTTCAGTGAGTTCGCAAACTGATGTGGAGAATGCTGATATAGAACGTGAGCGACAGGAATTGAAGGAAATGCCAGAAATTGAATTACAACGCTTGGCGGAGATTTATGAAAAACGAGGACTAAAGAAAGAAACAGCGTTAATTGTAGCTCAAGAACTAACAGACCACGATGCGTTAGGTGCTCATGTCCGAGATGAATTAGGCATTAATGAAGTTAGTCAAGCAAACCCTATTCAGGCCGCATTTGCTTCTGGAGCAGCATTTACTTTTGGGGGAATTTTGCCTTTTCTTGTGGCATTGTTTTTCCCATTGAACAGTTTAGAATATTCGCTCTATGGTTTCGCAATTTTATTTCTCATTATTCTTGGCGCAATGGCAGCAAAAGCTGGCGGGTCAAGTATCGGTAAAGCTATTGCTCGTATCACATTTTGGGGAACAGTAGCAATGGGATTAACCGCATTTGTAGGTTATTTATTTAATGTAAATCTGACATAATATGCAATACACAATGGCGATTTTACATCATTCATGACACTTAAATCGTTGTTTTGATAAGTCCAATCTGTTGCTGTACATAAGCGAATCTTTAATCCACATTTTAGTTAAACTATGCTCGCTTTTTAATTGAAAAACAATTAACTTTAAGAGATTACGCAAAGATTGTGTGATAGATTATTAAACTTGAATAAATGGCATTTATAGATTATTATAAGGTCTTAGGTATTTCTAAAACGGCGAGTGAAAAAGAAATCAAATCTGCATACAGAAAACTTGCTCGGAAATATCATCCTGATGTAAATCCCGACAACAAAGAAGCAGAGTTAAAATTTAAAGAAATAAATGAGGCCAATGAGGTTTTAAGTGATCCTGAAAATCGTAAGAAGTACGATAAATACGGAGAGGATTGGAAACATGGCGAAGAATTTGAAAAAGCACGAAAACAACAGGCTCAGTACCAATCATCACAACAAGGTTATTCCAATCAAGATTACTCTGACTTTTTCGAATCTATGTTTGGAGGTGGAAGATCATCGCAGAACCAATCGCATTATCAAAAATTTAAAGGTCAAGACTTCAATGCTGAATTGCATTTAAATCTTAAAGATGTTTACACTTCTCAGAAACAAGTCTTAACCGTTAACGGTAAAAAAATAAGACTTACGATTCCTGCCGGTGTAGAAAATGGTCAGGTAATTAAAATTAAAGGCAAAGGCGGACCAGGATATAATGGAGGTCCTAATGGCGATTTATACATACAATTCGTTATAGACAATCATACTGAGTTTAAACGTGAGGGTAATAATTTATACCATAATGTGGAGCTAGATTTATATACTTCCATTTTAGGAGGAGAGATCACTGTAGATACTTTTAATGGAAAAGTCAAACTGAAGATCAAACCTGAAACAAAAAATGAGTCAAAAGTAAAGTTGAAAGGCAAAGGATTTCCAGTTTATAAAAAGGAAGGTTCTTTTGGCGACCTCATTATCACCTATCACATTAACATCCCGACTAATTTAAGCGAAAAAGAGATTGCGTTATTTCGAGAACTTCAAAAATTAAGAGCAAAATGAATAATCAATATTTAATACCAGCACAGACTATTTGTTCGCATTATGACATTGAAATTTCATTTGTAGATGAGTTGAATCGAATGGGACTGATTACGATTGAAATTATAGAACAAAATCATTTCATTCACCAAGATCAAATTACAGACTTAGAAAAAATCATTCGTCTTTACAACGAATTAAACTTAAACTTAGAAGGAATCGATGTCGTTTTCAACTTACTCAAAAAAGAGCGAGAGTTAAAAGCCGAAATCAATGCCCTAAGAAATAGACTTCGACTATATGAGGCTGATTAAAATAAAGGTTGTAGTCCATCTGATCTTTACATTATTACTTCTTACCGTTTCTTGTCAAGTTGACAGGGATTCGCAAAAGGTAGATGCTAAAATGGTAGAAAGAAATGAAATCGTTCGTACTGATTTTCAATCGATTTTAGATTCTGCAAAAGTTCAAGGTTCCATTCTTGTCCTTCACAACAATACATTTTATTCAAACGACTTTGCATGGGCGAAAAAGGGACAATTACCTGCTTCTACCTTCAAAATTCCCAATTCGATAATTGCCTTAGAATTGGGAATTATGCAAGATGAGTCTTCCATAAATTATTGGGATGGAAATCAATATTGGTTAGATGTGTGGGAACAAGACCTTTCATTTAAAGATGCATTTCACTTCTCTTGTGTACCATGTTATCAGGAAATTGCGCGGAAAGTAGGTGTATCCGACATGATTTTATATACGTCTAAGTTCGATTATGGTAAACTCCAAATCGATAGCACTAATTTAGATCTGTTTTGGCTCGAAGGAGCTTCAACGATTAATAGTTTTGAGCAAATTGACTTTTTAAAACGATTCAACGAAGAACAACTCGAAATTTCCGGAAAAACCTACAGCACCATGCAAAGAATGATGATCATTGACGAAACAGAAAATTATACACTTCGTGGAAAAACAGGTTGGTCAATTCAAAATGAACAGGACAACTGTTGGTTTGTTGGATACGTAACTACTAAGAAGGCAACTTATTATTTCGCTACAAATGTAGTACCAAGCGATAAGACTAACATGGAGCAACTTACCGCTATACGTAAAGATGTGACATTTAGTGCTCTGAAGACAATGGGGATTTCAATAAATCCTTAAGTCCTTCCTCAGCTAAATAGTCTTTCACATCGATTTGCATATTGAAGTGCATCCATTTCGTCGGAACTGTATTTGATTCGCCATTTACAATTTTATCATAATCAATTCCCCAATCTAAGAGATCCATCTGACCTTCAATAACCAAAGTTCTGGCCAGTGACTCCTTTGGTCCTCGGATACCTGTAGCGAATAATTTCACTTCATTTTCAACACCTTTAATTGACATCACTCCATTAATCTGATACCAATCCAAGCCCATTGTATAAACATTCGTTGATCTAAACTTGATGTTTTCATTCTTCTCATTAATAAACAAGCCTGGCTTTTTAATACGTTCGGTTAAATCTTTTTGAAAACATGTAACAAATGTGTTCGGATTGATTTCAAAATTCAATTTCATATTCTCCAACGGATTTCCTTGATCAGTTCTTACCGTAGTAATCAATTCTAAATTTTCAATCTGACCGGTAAAGGGAGTGCTACAATGACCATGGGTTACAAAAAGGTTCATCGTTTGTACAGGCTTACTTGCTTCTTTAGTACATTCGTTTTGCGTTTTTGGCTTTTCAGAGAATCCACAGGATACCATAATTGTTGTACCTGTAATCAACGCTAAAGCAATAAATTTGAACTTCATCATAATTTTAGTTTTTAAGTTTTGATTAAAAGTAGACGGTCGAATTAATATAAACCGTTAATGATTGTAAAACAGTGTAAAATTACATTGTAGATAATTCTAAACACATGAATTCAGTGGAACAATTGACATAAATTACACATATATTTGTATCAACTTCAATTGTTTAAATAAATGGAATACCTGATCTTATTCATTTTCCTAGCCCTAATTGCCGAAATACTGGGTACAGTTGGTGGCTTTGGTTCTTCCGTTTTTTTCATTCCAATTGCAGCATTTTTTCTAGACTTTCATTCCGTTCTTGGTATCACAGCGCTATTTCATGTGTCCAGTAACCTCACCAAAATTGCCTTGTTTAGAAATGGTTTTGATAAAACACTCATCCTCTACATGGGGATCCCAGCCACGATATCAGTGCTTATTGGCGCATACTACAGTAAGTTTATGATTTCAGATAGCTTAGAAATTGCATTAGCGGTCTTTTTGATTGTTTTGAGTTTAGTATTTCTAATTTTTAAAAGCTTTTCAATAAAACCAACAAAAAAAAACTCGGTGATTGGAGGAGTATTATCTGGAGGTATTGCAGGATTGCTGGGAACGGGGGGCGCAATTCGTGGGATGACCTTATCTTCATTTAAACTGAGACCTGAAATTTTCATTGCAACTTCAGCCATTATAGATTTAGGTGTAGATTCTGGAAGAGCAGTCGTTTATTGGTCCAATGGGTACGTGCATCAACATGACCTCTATCTAATTCCCTTGCTTATTATCGCCAGTATTTTGGGGACATATATTGGAAAGAAATTATTGAATAAGATTTCAGAATCCAATTTTAGAATCATTGTATTAGTATTGATTCTTATTACAGCGGTAAGTTCCATCATTAAAGTACTTGCAAATTGATAGTAATAGTCTCAAATTTTATAAAAGTATTCCACTTCAATTCTTTAAAAGCTTAAACTCATTTTCTGCTTGACGCTATTGAAGCTGGTGTTTCGATGACAGTTAATTTAATGTTAGAAGCGCGATTACAATCAAAATGGGAATTTCGTTTCAAAGAAATTTACCCAATTGAATTGATTATCATTCATAAACATTAAAAAAGAGTACTTCCCCACGTAAACACATTTTTCTTCTGAATACTTCATGCATCGAGCTTTATCAGCAACCTATGTTACGCCAGGAAATATCCGTTCACTGTATCTTTGAAATAGAGATTAGAATTAATAATTAAATAAACATATCATGGAACAAATACAAGAACAAGAGATTATTAGCATGCCTAGAATTGGAGATGCTGCACCACAATTTAATGCTGTAACAACTCAAGGAGATATAAATTTCCCGGCTGATTACAAGGGAGACTGGGTTATTCTATTTAGTCACCCAGCTGATTTTACGCCAGTGTGTACTTCGGAATTTATGACTTTCGCTACAATGGAGGAAAAATTTAACAAGGCTAACACAAAATTAGTGGGATTATCGATTGATGGATTATATAGTCACATTGCTTGGTTAAGAACAATCAAGGAGAAGATTGAGTATAAAGGAATGAAGGATGTTGAAGTAAACTTTCCGTTAATTGAGGATATTAAAATGGATGTTGCCAAAAAATACGGTATGATTCAGCCCAATGAAGATACAACAAAAGCGGTTAGAGCAGTTTTCTTCATCGACCCAAAAGGAATTATTAGAGCGATTATCTATTATCCATTGAGTTTAGGACGAAACTTTGATGAGTTATATCGAGTAGTTGTTGCATTGCAAGCTGCGGATGAATTTGATGTAGCAACTCCTGCCGACTGGTATCCTGGAGATGATGTAATCGTTGGACCAGCTGGATCTTGTGGAACGGCTAAAGATAGAATGGAAGACAGCGAAATGGATTGCAAGGATTGGTTCTTCTGTACTAAAAAACTAGATAAAGATGTTGTTTTAGACAAAATCCTGAAAAAGTAATGTTTTAAAATCAAAACAAATCAGTAAATATCAACGGGTTATAGTTCATGAACTATAACCCGTTTTTATTCAAACATAT
>JBFHHS010000179.1:0-5767 GCA_041596895.1 Crocinitomicaceae bacterium
GTCCAGCATTCATTCGAGTTGGCAAAAGTAGATAATCTAATCAACTGAACGCTTTTTTTAAGTTATTATTTAATCCCCAACCCATTAAGATGAGCTGAGGATTTCGATTTTACTTTCCTGAAAATGCAAGCACAATGGATAAATTGTGATAGTTAAGAGGTCCGAATGTTGGACTGGACACGTTGCTGACCAATCCAAATGAATACCTGAGTTCTGGACTTAATTTTATGTTCCTAAGGGGAATGTCCAATCCTATACCTGCATCTATAGCGATGTCATTTTTGACAGGAATATAATCTGGATTTGGAGTGCTCAATGGAATCCGAATGTTCGGTCCAACAATCACGTAGGGCGTAAATTTACTTTTGAATAACTTATATTTTACATGAAGCATTCCTTCTAAATTGACCGGGTTTACTTTATATTCAACGGTACTTTGACTAATTCTACTAGCGTTGAAGGATAGTTCGGCTTTTGGTGATAAAGAGAATTTAGGAGATAATCGAAAGTTTGAAATTATTCCAAGTCGATAGCCTAATCCATTGGTGATGGTTCCTGAACCGTCTTGATCTGATCCAAAAGCAAGGTTGGAACGATTCACCCCAAGGTCAAATCCAAATGTGGCAAATTTAGTTTTGGTGTTTTCTTCTTGTGCAAAAGAACTACTCGAAACAAGAAGTATAAAGATGATTACTTTTTTCATGGTTCATACTATTTTGGTTAAGTAATCGTCTCTACATACAGGTTAATTTGGGTTTCATTATATAACGAAATGAGCAATGGATTATTTCATTTGTGAAAACAGTTTCAAATTTCAATCTTTGTGAGAAATACGAAAAGGATGACTTTAAAAGATACAATTGGAGCAGTAGAGAAATTTCACGATGCATTTGGAATTGAAAACAACTATGAACCTACAGCAAAAATCAGTGAAGCGGATTATATGCTGCGCCATAAGTTAATGGCAGAAGAAAACGAAGAGTATCTGGAAGCTGCCGAAAGTGGGGATTTAGTAGAGATTGCCGATGCTTTAGGTGATCAGCTATACATTCTTTGTGGAACGATTTTAAAACACGGAATGCAACATAAAATTGCCGAGGTTTTTGAAGAAATTCAGCGTTCTAATATGTCTAAGCTCGATAAAGACGGAAAGGCAATTTACCGTGAAGATGGAAAAATCTTAAAGTCGGATTTATACTTCAAACCTGACATCAAACGTATTCTTGAAAAATAGCCATGGGAACGCATAACCTTCGTGTTTACGGCATTATCATCAATGAAAAAGATGAGGTATTAGTTTCTGATGAACTGAGGTTCGGTAATGCGTTTACCAAATTTCCGGGTGGTGGTTTGGAATGGGGGGAAGGGACAAAGGATTGTCTTAAACGCGAGATTCAAGAAGAACTTGGATTGAGTACTGAAATTGGGGAATTGTTCTACGTGAATGAATTCTTCCAACAATCGGCATTCCGCAAAAATGATCAATTGACGAGTTTCTATTACCGCGTTGCTAAGATTGATTGCTCACAAATTCCAATAACGAATCATCGTTTTCCATTGACAGAAGAAGGGGAGAAGTTTAGATGGATTTCAAGAAGCGAAATTAGTGCAGATAGCATGACTTTTCCCTTGGATAAAATTGTAGCAGATTTACTCCGACTTTAAAGGAAATACTTTAGGATTCAACCTTTCGTATTCATCTGGGAAGTACACTTTTAAGATCGATGCGTAATAGTTGTATGGTTTGTGATTCATACTCATCGATGTCTTTTTGTAAACGTTGTGATCTTCAAAAATACCATGTTCATCTCTTTTGTGTGTTGCCATAAATTCTGCATCATTCAATAAAAGAGAATCTTTCATTTCTAACGGATACTCAGGCGGAGGCAGATGCATCAAATTCCCCACTTGCGAATAATTAATGTCTTTTTTTGGCTCGGGTAGCGTAATTTCCCCCAATTCTCGTTGAATTTGCTTTTCGACCGATTTACCAAATTTATTTACTGTTCCTGTGAGTTTGTTTTGAAACATTGAAATCAATCCGTCTTTAATGAATTTCGATTTATCCATCTCTTGATCCTTCGAAATTAGTGCAATTAGATTGTCGCGTAATAAAGTGCTGTCATTATAAGATAAAGGCATTCTTGGAACAGCATCGGCAGGATTAATCATTGCATAACTCATTTCTAAGTTAGAAAACAGACGATCGTATTCTGCAATAAACTCCTTGTTTCCAACCATAGGTTGTGCAAACGCATAAACTTTGAAATTGTTTTTTCTACTGATTTTTGTAATCGGTAAATAATGAAAATAAGCTCGGGTCAAGATAGCCAAAGCTCCACCTTGACTATGTCCTGTAATATAAATGTTGTAAATGCCTTGATTATTCAATTGTTTAACCTGACTGATGAGGTCTTCATGCATATACGCTAATCCCAAAACATACCCGCTATGAACTCCAGAAGAGGTGTCTTTTCCGAATTTATAATCGAAAGTTTCAAAACTGATTCTAATTTCACCTTCTACAGGAATCATCGCAGAATAGAAGTTTTCTAACCAACTCGATTTTTTGTCTGTTGAACCTCTGAAATTAATTACTCCCGTTTTACCTTTTGTATAGATCTGAAACTTATTGTCCATGCCATATACAGGAGAATCGTAAATACGTTTATATCCTTTCGGTATTATTTCAGCGTCGTCTCCTTCTAAATCTAAATAGGTATAACTGTTGCAAATTGCTATAAGGTCTTTTGCCTCCTCCGGAATAAATCCAGGAGTGATTTGAGCGTGTAGGTGAGTGAAACTCAACACAAGTGCGAGTATAATTAGCGAGAATTTCATGTCTTTGATTTATTGGAGATAAACTTATAACGAAATCTCAATGCATTTATTTCAATTTTTCATTGTCTAAATGTCGCGTGGAGTCGCGCTTGGTTTTCTTTTCAAAGTTCTTTTGGATGGCTTCTTCTAAATCGATTCCAGTTTGATTTGCCAAACAAGTCAATACAAACAAGACATCAGCCAATTCTTCTCCCAAATCCTTGTCTTTATCGCTTTCTTTTTCACTTTGTTCTCCATAACGACGGGCCATAATTCGGGCAACTTCTCCCACTTCCTCCATCAACATTGCTGTATTGGTCAACTCGTCGAAATAACGAACGCCAAATTGCTTAATCCATTGATCTACTTTCTCCTGAAGGTCCTTAATTTCCATTATTGTTTGTTTTTTGAGTCAATCCATATCGTAACCGGACCGTCATTGATTAATGAAACTTTCATATCTGCTCCAAAAATTCCTTGAGCCACCTTTTGATTTTGGACAGATTTCAATGTTTGGATGAAGGACTCATACAACGGAATGGCTTGTTCCGGTCGTGCTGCTTTGATATAACTTGGTCTGTTTCCTTTTTTTGTGGATGCGTGCAACGTAAATTGACTAATCACTAAGTATTCAGCATCAACATCAGTACTAGAGAGGTTCATTTTACCCTCATCATCTCCAAAGATGCGAAGTCCTGTTACTTTTTTTACTAACCAATCAATGTCCTCTTGTGAGTCGTCTTCTCCAATACCAACAAACAGTAGCAATCCTTGTTCAATAGCTCCGTTTGTTTTGCCCTCAATTTTCACTGACGCTTCGCTAACGCGTTGAACTAAAAGTCTCATCCAAATATGCTTTTTCGGTGAATATCATTTTCATCTTCCTCCATCAATTGTACATAAGTCGTATATCTACTTTCATCAATATCACCTGCTTCCAATGCATCTTTAACAGCACATTTTGGCTCTTTTAAATGTTGACAATTATTGAATTTACATTGACTCATAATTGCTCTCATTTCTGGAAAGTAATGGGATATGACCGTTTTGTCCAAATCGACAATTCCAAAAGCACGAATTCCTGGAGTATCTACGATGTACCCTCCGCTTTGTAACTTATGCATTTCTGCAAAGGTTGTGGTATGTTGCCCTTGTTGATGGGCATTTGATATTTCGTTTGTTACAATATTTAAATTAGAATCAATGGCATTTACCAACGTGCTTTTTCCCACACCACTATGACCTGAAATCATTACTTGTTTACCGTTGATTTCCTGTTTCAAAAACTCCACGCTTTCGGTGTTTAATGCGGAGACTTTGCGACAAGGATATCCAATTCGTTCGTACATATGCATCAATGCATCAATGTATTCCAAATCATCTTCAGAATACATGTCAATCTTGTTAAATAAAATCGTTGTAGGTATTCGAAACGACTCTGCAGAGACTAAAAAACGATCAATAAATGCTAAGTGAGTGACTGGGGAGTGAATAGTAACCAATAAATAAGCGCGATCAATGTTGGCCGCTAAAATCTGAGATTGTTTACTCAAGTTTGTAGACTTCCTAACAATGTAATTGGTGCGGTTTTCAATCGTTTCAATAACACGATTTCCTTCATCATCTTCATCGTCTGAAAGGACTACGATATCACCAACAGCTATTGGGTTTGTTGACTTTAATCCTTGTAAACGCATTTTTCCACGAATACGACAGTTCACCAAAGTACCATCCTTCAATTCAACACTGTACCATTTTCCGGTAGATTTTAAGACTTTTCCTGTATCGCTCATTGGTGACAAAGTTACGTATTGTTCCGAACTCTAACTACTAAGGATAAGGTCGAACCAAAAAAATCAATGAAAAAAGTGAAATTAAAGACAACTTAATCCATACCGTTCGGTCAATAGCACTATTATTCCAATCATATTCGGTCAATATTCATTAAATTCGCTAGTTCAAATATGAGCACATGTCAATTGAAGTAAAAAATCTATTTAAGTATTACGGAGATCAAGCCGCGGTGAAGGATATTTCTTTCAATGTGAAGCAAGGTGAGATTGTTGGGTTTTTAGGGCCAAATGGTGCGGGGAAATCAACAACGATGAAAGTAATCACAGGATACATTTCTGCCTCACAAGGAGAGGTCAAAGTTTGTGGTCTTCCTGTTTCCGTAGATTCATTAGATACGCGTCAATTGATTGGATATTTACCCGAGCACAATCCATTGTATTTGGATATGTATGTGAAGGAGTATTTGACGTTTGTTGCAAATATTTATAAGGTAAACAACGTGAAAGATCGCGTTGCCGATATGATAAAAAAAGTCGGGTTGGAAGTGGAACAAAACAAGAAAATTGGAGCACTTTCTAAAGGATATCGTCAACGTGTTGGTTTAGCACAGGCAATAATTCATGACCCGAAAGTGCTGATTTTGGATGAACCTACTTCAGGATTAGACCCGAATCAATTAGTAGAAATTCGCCAGTTGATTAAATCTATCGGAAAGGAAAAAACGGTGATGCTTTCAACACACATTATGCAAGAAGTTGAAGCTATTTGTGATCGCGTTGTGATTATCAATAAAGGTGAAATTGTTGCGGATGATAAGGCCGGAGATTTACAAATGAAAGCACAAGTTCAAACAGTTTATGTAGAGTTTGAAGGAAGTGTTTCTAAAAATCAATTGAGTAAAATTGCTGGTGTAAGTAAAGTCGGTAAAGTTGCTGATGGTTGGTTACTAGAATCTCAAGAAGAGATCGATCTAAGAAAAATCATTGCCAAATTTGCGCAGGAAAATAACGTATTGACATTAACCCTTCGTAAGGAAGAAAAATCCTTAGAGGAAGTATTTAAAACATTGACAAACCAATAGAATGCCTAAGAATTTTATAGAAGAATTAAAATGGAGAGGGATGATACATGATATCATGCCAGGAACGGAAGA
>JBFHHS010000180.1:0-5748 GCA_041596895.1 Crocinitomicaceae bacterium
AAAAAGACCCTAAAGTAAAGGCTAAAGTTATTGTTGCTGCGTATTATTATATCGATGATATTTCAGTGAAATTGCTAAATGAAGGTGAATTCTGCGATTGTCAAGCGGATGAGGGTGGAAATGAATACTCTACAACAATCTACCAAAAAGTAGTGAATGTTGATGAAGATATGACGTCAAAAGAAAAGATTGAGGCGCAAGAAACATTTTTTGCTTTTGGAAAATCTAAGTTAACTTCAGAAGGTGAGTCTTCTCTAGATTTGATTGCTGAGGAAATGAAAGCGAATCCAGATTTTAAACTTCAAATTAATGGTCACTGTAATGCAATGGAAGACTCTGTTGGTGTTGAAAATGATTATTATGCAGATATGGATAATAAACGTATCGGATCTGTTATGAAATATTTAATGGAACAAGGAATTGCGGAAAGTCGTTTAATTGCTTCTCAAAAAGGAAGTGATAGTCCAAATGAAGATACTGAGGATACAGATGACGAAGATTTAGCACTGGCGAAAAGTCGTCGTGTAACTTTTCAAGTGAGATAGGATAAAATTATCTAAATTAAAGCCATTCATTATTGAATGGCTTTTTTTATGTTTAATAATGTGACTTTAGTCATATTCAAATCTATTCATGATTTATAACTTCGAAGTATGGGAAAAGAGTTTAAATTTTTAGCCGTTTTAACGGTCGTTCTTAGTAGCTTGTTCTTGTCAAGTTGTACTGATGAAAGGGTTTCACATACCGTTGAAGAGTCGGATATCATTGAGTCTGTATATTCAAGCGTAGTTATTGAACCTCAAAACATGTATAATGTTATTGGTTCTATTAGTGGTTATGTTGATGTTATTCATGTAGAAGTGGGACAAGATGTAAGTCTTAATGATCAGTTATTTCGAATTAGAGATGTTCAATCTGCGAGTACAGCAAATAACGCATTGTTAGCGTATGAGCTTGCTCAAAAGAACAATAGTGGTAATGCAAGTCTTGTTGAAGATTTAAAGTTAGACTTGAACAATGCTATCTTAAAGAGGAAAAATGATTCGTTAAATTTTGTACGTAGTAAGCAATTACTAGAAAATGGGGCAATCACAAAGGTTGAATTCGAGCAAAGTGAATTGATGTATCAAAACGCAAAGGCAACTTGTAATGCAATCGAAAATAGAATCGAACGAACAAAACGCGAATTAAAAATGTCTGTTGAACAGGCGAAAAATAATTATAGCAGCAGCTTGTCAAGATCAGAAGATGCAGCAATTCATAGTAAAGTGGATGGAGTAGTTTATGATATCTTCAAAGAAGTGGGTGAGTTTGTTTCGATGCAAGAACCTATTGCAATTGTAGGGGCAAAAGACAAGTATACCATCAATATGATGATTGATGAGGTGGATATCACGAAAGTAGAAGTTGGTCAATCTATTTATGTTTCACTTGAAGCATACAGAGGTCAATCCTTTGAAGCAAAAGTAACGCATATTACTCCTAAAATGGATCCTAAAACTCAAACGTTTAAAATAGAGGGTGAATTTGTTAACCCTCCTGCCAAATTGTATATGGGACTTACTGGAGAAGGAAATATTGTGATCAATGAACATGAAAATGCCGTGGTGATTCCTAGAGAATATTTAATCGATAACGAAAGCGTGGAAACTGCAAATGGTATTCAAAAAGTAACTGTTGGTATCAAAAGCTTGAGTCACGTGGAAATAAAATCAGGATTGAGCAAAGGGTCTATAATTTATAAACCTCAATAGATGAAGCTCGGAGTTATTCTTTCTATATCTAAAACACATTTGCTGTCTCGAAAGAAACAGACGATAATTGCAGCGCTTGGTGTAACATTCGGTATTGGAGCATATATCATCATGATGAGTTTTATGACAGGGTTAAATGGCTTGCTGGATGGATTGGTGTTAAATCGAACGCCGCATGTGCACTTGTATAACGAGATTGTTCCAAGTGAAATTCAACCGCTAGACTACGTTGCAGATTTTAAGGATGATGTTAAAATCGTGCATTCAATTAAGCCGAAACAAAGTCAAAATAGAATTCACAATGCGCTTGCGTTAATGTCATTTCTAGAAGAACAGGGTGATGTCAGAGGTGTGACTCCGATGGTAAAAGCTCAAGGTTATTACATGGCTGGTTCTACAAAGTTGAATGGCTCCATTATGGGGGTAAACGTTATGCAGGAAGCTGAGTTGTATAACTTGAATGATTATATCGTGGCTGGTTCTGCTCAGGCTTTAGAAATGAATGAAAACGGTATATTGATTGGAAAAGGAGTTGCTGATAAGCTTTCTATCGGAATCAACGATTATGTTCAGATTTCCACTCTGTCTGGTGATGTTTATCCACTAAAAATAGTTGGATTGTATCAAAGTGGCTTGGCAGAAATTGACGACATACAAAGTTATGTGAATATAAAAACAGCTCAGCGATTGATGGGGGAGTCCATCGAGTACATTACAGACATTAATATCAAATTGTACGATATGAGCCTAGCTCCTCAATTTGCAAAGGACATTGAAAAAATGCACGACCTTTCTGCAACGGATATTCAAACGGCCAATGCACAATTCGAAACAGGGACGGCTATTCGTAACCTAATCTCGTACGCCGTTTCAATTACCTTGTTGATTGTAGCTGGTTTTGGGATTTACAATATTCTGAATATGTTGATTTACGAGAAAATGAACGACATCGCTATTCTTAAGGCAACGGGGTTTTCAGGACAGGATGTTCAACGTATTTTTATCAGTCAAGCGCTTATCATTGGTTTTATTGGTGGATTATTAGGGTTGCTTCTTGGGTATGGTGTCTCTTACTTAATTAGTAGAGCTCCCTTTGAAACGGATGCATTGCCAACAGTCAAAACGATGCCTGTTAATTTTGAAGTTAGTTTTTATATAATTGGGATCATCTTTGCTATGATTTCAACGTTCTTTGCAGGGTATTTTCCTGCTAAAAAAGCACAGCGAATAGATCCGGTAGAAATAATTAGAGGACAGTAAGATGGGAAAAATATTAGAAGCTAAAAACGTCAATAAGTTCTTTCGAAAACCAGTTGAATTTCATGTGTTGAAGGATATTTCTCTTGCAATTGAATCTGGCGAATTTGTCTCTATTATGGGGAAGTCTGGCTGCGGAAAGTCAACGTTGCTTTATATCCTGTCTACAATGGATTCAGATTATGACGGAGAATTGTTTCTAAAAGAACGTCCTTTGATGGGATTGGATCAAGATGAATTGGCAAAAATTCGAAATGAAGATATTGGCTTCGTTTTTCAATTTCACTATTTATTAGCTGAGTTTTCTGTTTTGGAGAATGTGATGCTTCCTGCCAAGAAACTAGGCAAGAAAAGTTATGAAGAGATTGAGCACGATGCCATGGAAAAATTGAAGTTGTTGGGCATTCAAGATCAAGCGTTGAAAATGTCAAGTAGAATTTCCGGTGGACAAAAACAACGTGTTGCCATAGCAAGAGCATTAATTAATGATCCAAGTATTATTATGGGGG
This sequence comes from Crocinitomicaceae bacterium, assembly GCA_041596895.1. Taxonomy (GTDB): domain Bacteria; phylum Bacteroidota; class Bacteroidia; order Flavobacteriales_D; family Crocinitomicaceae; genus UBA4466. The sequence continues at coordinate 3,521 of JBFHHS010000180.1, forward strand.
ATGAGCCTACAGGAAACCTCGATACTAAGAATGCAGACAACGTTTTTAATATATTTCAAGAACTGGCACACGATCAAGGACTTTCACTTTTAGTCGTAACACACGATGATGATTTCGCACAACGTACCGATCGTATTATTACCATGGAGGATGGATTGATTATCTCGTAGAAAATTAACTATTGTATCTTCGTGTTATCTATGGTGATAATTGACACACATTTTGTTGTTGGCTTAAATGAAGAAATCCGCTTCGTTGATTATGCCATTGGTGTTTTTCCTCAACTCCAAACTAAGAATGCCGTTAAAAAGGCCATCAAACGCAATGAATTGTTGCTCAATGGTGATCTAGCCGTTCAAGGTTGGTGGATGAAAGAAAATGATAAGATTGAATTAGTAGATCCTGGTCATAGAATCCCAAAACCGTATGATTTTGAAGTTCCCATTGTTTATGAAGATGATTATTTCGTAGTGGTAAACAAACCTTCAGGATTAACCGTAAGTGGTAATAAATATGAAACTTTAGAAAATGCTCTGGTGGATAAAGTGAAATTATCCTCCCAACTGGATGCATGGAAATGGGCTAAACCTGTCCACCGTCTCGATGCTGCTACAAGTGGGTTGATTCTCTTTTCTAAAACGGCAAGCGCACACACGAAACTGGCCAAGCTTTTTGAGGAAAAACAAATTCAAAAAAACTACGTCGCTTTATTAACAGGGAAACAGTCTGAAGATATGCGAATTGATTTTGCTATTAACAAGCAAGAGGCAATATCGGATTTAAAGGTGATGAAAATCATTCCTTCACTTCGAAATGAATTCTTAACCTTGGTTAAATTTAAACCACATACAGGACGAACACATCAACTGCGCATCCATGCAAAAGAAATTGGTCACCCGATTGTTGGAGATAAAATCTATGGAGTGGAAGGGAATACGTTATTAAAGAAAGGAATGTTTTTGTGTGCGGTTGAATTGGATTTCTTACATCCTTTTACAAACGAGGACATGCATATTTCGATAGATATTCCGTATAAATTTAAAGCCTTGTTAGAGCGAGAGGTTCGGCGTTGGGATAAATACAATACTACGACTTAACACGCTTCATTGTATTGTCAAAATATGCTCGAGCTCCACGGTAATATTGACATTGATCTTCTTCAATTATTGCTTCTTTATCACTAATTTCTAGTGTCAATGTACAATTGTCTTCGCCTTTAAAAATCCAAATTCCATTATCGTTTTTGTGTGCTACCCCTTCGATAGAACCTATATGACCATTCACTCCAGTAACGTGGTAATAAAATGTAATCATTGTTGGGCTGATGCGATTGACCATTAAGTCGTCCGTTACATCATATTGTTCTCCATCTTGGATTTCACTGTTGTAAACACTTATTGTATGGTCGTTTTTAAATCGTTCAAACTTTGGCGTGTAAGATGCTTCTTCGATGGCTTCGACGATCTTTCCTTTAAAGTTTTGAGGATCGCTAAAATCTTTTTTCGCACTCCAAGTTCCCTTCCATTCGGATTTTTGGGTGTTTAAGTTAAAGTAACCGGTAGTTTTTCCTTTGTAAGATTCTTTAAGCTTGATTGTGCCATTCTTGTCAATTGTACCATCAAGATTTAAAAACTTCTGATGACGTGCATAGAAATAACGACCTGTAACAATTCCGTCTTGTATTTTTAAATCAATCATCACAGTCGATTCATATAGTCCCAGGTTGCCAGATATTAAAAGCCATTTGTAATTATTAAGCTTAGGATTTTCAGTCGCTGATTCTTCAGTAATTGGTTCGTTTTGATTCGATATTGGCTTTTCAATGGTGTCAATGTTCGTATTAGGAACTTCAGCTACTTCGGTTTTACACGAATTGAATATTAATAGGAGAAAGAAGGTGCAAGAGGTTAAAAAGAATTGCTTCATGTAGAACGATTAAAAAATTATCTCGATATTTAGAATGTACTAATATCACAAACTTATGAGACAATCACTATTACTTTTGTCATTGATTATCAGTTTAACAGGTTGTAAAGCGTTGACAAAGGAGGTTAAAAAAGCTGTGGCTATGAAAAAGGCTGCTGAAGAAGTGTGTGATTGTGACCGCGCTGGGATATCCACAAACTATAATAATGGATTTTCTTCCGTGACATTAACCTTAGAAGGAGCTGAGACCGAAGATCCACAAGGATTGGCTGATAGGGTTTATAACAATCTTCAAAAGAAAT